>JAKAQB010000089.1 GCA_021811865.1 Actinomycetes bacterium
CGATCTGTCGGGGGCGAGGGCGTGGACGAGGCCGGCGACGTCCGCGAGCGGTTGCACCACGCCGGTCTCGTTGTTGGCAGCCATGACCGAGACGAGAGCGATCCGGTCGCCCGCCTCTCCGATCACCGAGGCCAGGGCGTCGAGCGAGAGCACCCCTGCAGCGTCGACCGGAAGCTCGAGACCGCCGAGGAAGCGGACCGGCTCCCGCACGGCGGGGTGCTCGACCGCCGAGCAGCAGACGAGCGGTGAGCCGCCCTCCGCCACGGCCCGCAGCGCCGTCCCGGTGACCGCCAGGTTGTCCGCCTCCGTCCCGCCGCTCGTGAAGATCACCTCGGAGGGCTCGCACGACAGGACGGCCGCCATGGCCTCGCGGGCGTCGTCGATCGCTCTGCGTGCCGCCTTGGCCCCTCGGTGCACCCCCGAGGGGTTGGCGAAGGTCTGGGAGAAGTACGGCTCCATCGCCTCGCGCACCTCGGCCCGCAGCGGGGTGGAGGCGGCGTGGTCGAGGTAGACCGTCACTGGCCCGCCGGCACGCTCGTCGTCGTGGTGGTCGGACCAGAGACGGGGAAGCCGGTGCAGTCCGGCTTGGACGTGCTCGGGCTGTTGGGGAAGCCGGGGGGCGTCGCCGTCACCGCCGAGACGTGCGAGACGGCGCCGGCGGCCTCGACGGCGCCGAGCGAGAGGCCGCCCGGGTTCCAGCCGAGCTCGAGCCGGAAGAAGTCCGTCGTCACCTTGTCCACGACGGGAGCGTACGGGTTCGGGCCCGGGATGAGGCCGGTGTAGGGCTGGAGGTGGGAGGCGCCCTGCAGGGTCTCGAAGAGGTGGACGGGAGCGTTCTCGAGGGAGGCGAACAGGGAGGCCGCCTCGGCCGGGGCATTGCAGGTGTCGGCCGCCGACTGCACCTGGAGCACGGGCGGCGAGGAGGCGTTCGTGGCCGGGTAGCTCCCCTGGAGGGCTTCCCCGGAGAGGACCTCGACCGCCCGGGGCGCGACGGGCATGGCGGCGAGCGCCGAGCGGTCCGCCGCGTTGGTCCCGTAGGCGAGGGCGGCGACCGCTTCGGCGCCGTCACTCTGGCCGGCCAGCCCGACGTCGCTCGTCGCCGCCACCCCGGACAAGCGGTTGCCCGAGCCGCTGGCGGCGACGGCGTCGAACTTCCGCAGCACGAAGGCGATGTCTGCCGGCTCGTTGGCGAGGTCGAGCTCGGCGTGGTAGCCCTGCGGCGACTGGGGACCGCCCACGCTCGTGACGAGGGCGGTCGACTCGTCTGGGAAGATCGGCGAGATGACGATGAAGCCCTCCCGCACCCAGCTGTCGAGGAGGGGTGCGTAGTACCAGGGGCTGACGTCGAAGCCGTGGGCGAACACGATCACCGGGTAGGGGCCGTACTGGCGGTCAGGCGCGGCGTTGCGGTTCTCTCTCGTGAGCGAGCCGGACGCCGTCGGGTAGCGGACCTGGGTGGTGAGGACGCGCCCGGGGATCGTGTCGGCGCCGGTCGCCGGGTTGACGGTGTTGCGGCTCGGATCGACCCAGTGGAAGGTCGTGAGCCCCACCCGGAAGCTGCCGGGAAGAGCCGGCGCCGGCGTCGTCGAGGTCGTCGTGGTCGAGGGCGGCCCGTCTGTCCCCGTCGACGTCGTCGGTGCCATCACGCGGCGGATCGTCGTGCAGGCGGCCACGCCGGCCGCGACGAGAACGACGACGAGGAGCACCGGCGACCTCCACCGGCGCCCTCGCCGGCGCCCTCGCCGGCGGACCGTGTGGGGCGCCGGCCTGGCAGCCGGCCGGCGCGGGCTGCCCCGGCCGGCGAAGGTCACCGGCGCCGCGGGGGTGCGCTCGGGACGCGAGGGACGGGGCACCGCGACCGTCAGTCCGAGAGGGGATCCGACGCGGCCACGACCCGCCAATCTACCGAGTGGGAGGACGAGACTGCGATCACGGCTGGACGATCATGAGCGCCACCACGGCCACGAAGCACATCGCCACGACGCCTGCCGCCGCCTCCATCTGCCTGCAGGCGAGGCGGAAGTGGGCGAGACCGTCCGCATCGCCGGCGGTGTGCTCCGAGAGGGCTCGCTGCGCCCTTCGCTCGGCCGGCCAGGTGCGGGCCGTCGCCACCCCCGCCGCCAGCGACCAGATGGTGAGCCCGAGCCACGGCCAGGGCTGACCGATGGCCTGACGGTCGCCGCCGAGCAGCATGGCGAGCCCGAGGGCGGGGACGACGAAGATGAGCCGGGCGGGCCAGTCGATGCCGGGAGCGAAGAAGCGTACGAGCTGCTCCTCGCCACCCGGGGCGGGCGAGGCGGCGCCGCGGCGGGCGTACAGGCCGCCGATCGCGATGGAGCCGAACCCGATGAAGGCGGTCGCCACGTGCAGGATCAACAGGACGTCGTAGAGCGGCCCCGGCATCAGGCTGCACGACTCAGCCGCGCCACAGGAGTACCCTCTTCAGAGTGGCCGAGAGCGTCCGCACAGCATCGGGAAGGGAAATTCGGGGAGCGTGAACCAGCTTCGGCTCGATCCTCTCTCCGGACGGTGGGTGGCCGTCTCGACCGATCGCTCCCAGCGCCAGGGGGCGACCTTCCTGCCCCGCCAGCCCACGCCGGATGTCGAGGACCTCGAGCACTGTCCCTTCTGCCCGGGGAACGAGGGGGACACGCTGCCGGCGCTCGAGGTCTACGGACCGGCCGGGCCGTCGGGCAAGTGGCTGGTGCGGGTGCTGCCGAACCGCTACCCGGCCTTCTGGGGGGACGCACCGTTCATCGTCGAGCACCGGGGGCCAGTGTTCACCGAGGCACCGGCGAGCGGCATCCACGAGGTGCTCGTGCTCTCCCCCGACCACGACCGCTCCTTCGCCTCGCTCCCCGACGAGCAGTGCGCCCTCGTCATGGCGGCGATCCGTGACCGGGTCGAGGAGCACCAGAGCACGCCGGGTCTCCGCTACAGCCAGATGATCGTCAACCACGGCCGGCAGGCGGGAGCCTCCATCGCCCACCCGCACGGCCAGCTGCTCGGCATCCCCTTCGTCCCCCGCGAGCTCGCCGAGGAGCAGGCGGGCTTCGCCCGTTTTGCCGGCGGCTGCCTGCTCTGCGCGGCGGCCGCCTCCGAGGAGCGGGTCGGCTACCGCATCTTCGAGACGAGCGAGGAGACGGTGAGCTTCACGCCGTTCTGGAGCGGCATCCCCTACGAGACGCTGATCGTCCCGCGCGAGCACGGCGCCCACCTGCACCGCTCGACCGCCCAGCGGATCGTGGCCGTCGGCAGAGCGGTCCGCTCCGCCCTTCAGGCCCTCACCGAGCACCTCGGCGACATCGCGTACAACATCGTCTTCCATTCGGCCCCCTACCGTGCCACGGGCATGTACCACTGGCACGTTCACATCCTCCCGAACCTCACGACCCGTGCCGGTTTCGAGCTCGGCACCGGGGTGCTCATCAACGTGGTGTCGCCCGAGAAGGCAGCCGAGGACCTGCGCGGAGCGAGCGAGAAGATCGCCGCCCGCGGCGGGTTCTCGTACTGAGCCAGTCGGACGACAGGGCTCCGGCTCGCGCCTGTCAGGCCGGTCCGAGCGGACCGCCGGGCTCGTGAGGCCTCGCGAACAGACGCGCCCGAGACCCGGGGTCAGCACCGAGGCCGACGTGAGCCCCCTCGCCCGGCGGAGCTCACCGGCGGCGCCCGGTTGCCCTGTTCAGCGCCACCGCCGCCCGGACGAGCTCCTTGAACGCCTCCTCGTCGAGGCGCCCGCTCTCACGGACGTCGATCGCACGGCGGAGGTTGCCGTCGAGGCTGGCGTTGAACAGGCCGTGCGGGTCCTCGAGGAGGGCGCCCTTGGCGAAGGTCACCTTGACGTGCTCCTTGTAGACCTCGCCGGTGCAGACGATGCCGGCGTCCGACCACACCGGGACGCCGTCGGGAGTGCTCGCCTTCTGCCACTTGAGCTCCTCGACGACGTCGGGGTCGGCCTCCTTCACGAGCGCCCGGAGCCTCGAGAGAGCTTCGCCGCGCCAGTCGCCGAGGTCGGCGAGCATCGCGTCGATCACCTTGGTGGGCGAGGTGTCACTCATCGTCGTGCGCTCCGATCTGTCCGGGTCGGCCGGGCCATTGCTCGGCGACGAGCCGGGCGGGCGACACCGGGGCTGTCGGCCGCCTGCTCGAAGGCCCGAGACGCCTCACGGTGGTCACCGGCTCCCCCTCTGGTCGCTCGCCGTAGGGACCCTACAGTTCCGACGAGGACGACTGCAGGCATCGGGAGCGGCCCGCCGCCGGCTGCGGTACGGCGGGCCGCCGGTTCGCCTGCGGCGATGCCGGCGCCGAGCGTGACCCCAGCAGCCAGAGGAAAGAGCCCTGTCCGTACCCGAATGGCGGGGTCCAGCCCTTGCTGGGGACCGTGCGCACAGTTGGGAGTTCCGACGAGCGATCGCTCCCCCACGTGCTGACGCCGGCTCGATCGCCGAGCTGACGGCGGCGGTCGTCCGCCTGGGAGGGCGGATCTCCGAGGTCCACCGAGGGGCTTGCTGCACGCGACGAGACGCTCGTGGTCAGGGACGCCCGCAGGGCTGAGCTCGAGAGGCTCCTGGAGGACAGCCGATGGTCCAGCAGGCGGCACGCGGCACCGTTCTCGAAGGGCGACCCGGCAGACGAGCCGGCCCGGCCGGGCCGGCGTCCGGGGGGAGAACCACTGGCTTCACGGCCACCGTGCCGCGCCGGTCGGTCCCATCGACAGGGAGCTTCGCGCTCCCTTGCCCGCGTGCTGCCCGGGCTCCGGCGGGGAGGTCGTCCCCGAACGGGAACCGACGGTGGGAGCACCGCACAGCGAGCAGAGCTCCCGCAAGCGATCAACGAAGACCAGCCAAGGGCACCGCGACAGCAGCCGGACGCCTCTCGCTACGAGCGAGCGCCGCCGCCACCTGCCGGGCCAGCCCATCCGGGTCGAGCACGGGCGCCAATTCCGGCACGATCCCGGTGGCGGCGACCGCCTCCGCATCGGCGGCGTCGCCGGCGTCGAGCACGAAGGTGCCGACAAGCCCGGGATGATGGCGAGCGAAGTAGCGGGCAATCCCCGCCACCGAGTCCTCGTCCCCGCTCGCCGCCAGCAGGTGGCGGCGGGCCATCGTGTGGTGAGCGACCGCGCTCGTCGGCGGTTCCGCCCCGACCACCGGCGAGACCGCCACCACCGTGCCGGCCCGTGCCACCGCCTCACGCACGCCGTCGAGGGCGAGGACCGTGCCGATGCTCGTCACCGGGTTGCTCGGACCGAGCACGACGGCATCGGCCCGCAACAGCGCCTCCAAGGTGGCGGGCGCCGCCGGGCCGTGGGCACATTCGACGGCCCGCACCGGAACCGTCGCCCCCATCCCCACGTACCACTCCTGGAAGCCACACCATCCCCCGTCCGCCAGTCCGATCCGGGTCGGGCACGGCACGTCTGACGCCGGCACCACGACCGGCTCCCTGACGCCCAGCCGGGCGGCGATCTCCGCCGTCGCCACCGTCAGCGACCGGCCACTGCCCAGCATCTCCGACCGCATCAGATGCGTGGCCAGGTCGCGGTCACCGATGCTGAACCACTCCGGCGCCCCCAGCGCCTCGAGTGCCGCCCGCACGGTGAACGTCTCGTCGACAAGGCCCCACCCCCGCTCCCGGTCCAACCGCCCGCTCAACGCGTAGAGCACCGTGTCGAGATCGGGGCAGACGCGCAGGCCATGCCAGTCGAGGTCGTCGCCCACGTTGACCACCACCGTCAGCCGCGCCGGGCCGAGGGCCCGGGCGAGGGCGGGAGCCAGATGGGCACCGCCGAGCCCCCCGGTGAGGAGCACGGTGTGGCCCCCGGTCACCGGTCCCACCACCGAGAACCGTTGCGCCGTGCCGGCTGCCACGCACCGGCTCCTGCCGCACGGCGCGGCAGGCCTCTACCCCACTGACCTGGATGTCCTGTCAACCGAGCCTCGATCGACCCGACCGCTCCCCCGATATGCGAGCCATCTACTTGACATATATGAACTGGCTTGACTGAGCAGTCAAGAAGCTGCAAGGTTCGGGTGGAGCCGCCACTCCGGCCCCTGATGGACACGCCGTGCGGGTCCCCGACCGGCCGTCTCATCTCATGGTGCCGGGTCCGGCGGTCGCTGATCGTGCAGGTGATTCGGTCGACAGGGGGGATGCCATGTACGCCGAGATCCCATCGGGTCTGTCGGAGGAGCAGGAGGCTCTGCGCTCCGAGGTCCACCGCTTCGGCGCCGATGTCCTTCGGCCGGTGAGCATGCACCTCGACGCGCTCTCCCCCGCCGAGGTGATCGACAAGGACTCTCAGCTGTGGAAGGTCTACCGCTCCTGGTACGAGATGGGGAGCCACGCCGCCGGGCTGCCTGTCGCCTACGGCGGTCTCGAGCTCGACCCGGCCACCTCGCACGCCGTGTTCGTCGAGATGGGATGGGCCGCCTCGGACCTCGCCATCAGCCTCGGGGTCGCGGCCATGCCCTTCCAGCTGGCCGCCCAGGTGGCGCTCGTGGCCGGCAACGACCGTCTGGTCGACGAGATGATCCGGCCCTTCGTCGAGGACCGCGACGCCCGCTACATCGGCTGCTGGGCCATCACGGAACCGGGCCACGGGTCCGACACTCTCGGGGTCGGGCGGGCCGAGTTCAACGACCCGGCCGGGGCCGGTGCCTGCCGGGCCCGGCGCGACGGTGACGACATCATCGTCAGCGGCCAGAAGTCGGCGTGGGTGTCCAACGGCTCCATCGCCACCCACGCCCTCCTCTTCTGCACCATGGAGGAACAGCGGGGCATGGCCGGGGGGGCGGTGGTCATGGTGCCCCTGGACCTGAGCGGCGTCAGCCGGGGGGCACCGCTCGACAAGCACGGCCAGCGGGCCCTCAACCAGGGCGAGATCTTCTTCGACGAGGTGCGGGTCCCCGGGTTCTGCCTGCTGGCCGACCCCGACCTCTACCCCACGGCCCTCGAGCTGACCCTCTCCCATGCCAACTCGGGCATGGGCGCGGTCTTCACCGGCCTGGCCCGAGCCGCCTTCGAAGAGGCCCTCACCTATGCCAGGGGGCGGGTCCAGGGCACCAAGACGATCGCCGAGCACCAGCTCGTCCAGTCCAAGCTCTTCTCGATGTTCCTCCGCTACCGCCAGGCGTGGGCCGTGTCGCGGTCGGTCATGATCGGCATCTCCGAGCTGGGGGGCATCGGCGGCCTGGCCCACGCCATCAGCTCCAAGGTGACGTGCACCGACGCCGCCTTCGGCCTCGCCAGCGACGCCGTCCAGATCTACGGCGGGACCGGCATGGCGAAGGGGGTGCTGGTCGAGAAGCTCCTCCGTGACGCACGGGCGTCGTTGATCGAGGACGGCGTCAACGAATTCCTCGGCCTGGTGGCCGCCCGGCAGCTGGTGGACTCCTATGTGTGCTGACCTGAACGCTGGTCCCGCGGCCGATCCACCGGGTCGGTCCGAGGCGGTGCCGGCCCCCCGGGCGGGCGCCGGGCCGGGAGCCGGCCGATGACCCGGGCCCAGTCGGCCATCGAGATGGTGATCCGTGAGCGGGCTCGGGCCCACCCCGACAGCGTCTGGCTCGCCGTCGAGGACCAGACCTACACGTGGGCCGAGGTCGTCCGCTACGCAAACCGGGCCGCCAACGGTTGGCTCGAGCTCGGCGTCCGGCCCGCCGACCGGGTGGCCATCCTCCTCGGCAACTGCCCCGAGTTCATCTGGACCTACCTCGGCCTGTTGTTCATGGGCGCCGGCCCGGTGCCGGTCAACACCGCCCAGCGGGGGGTCACCCTCCACCACATCCTGGCCGACTCCGGTGTCAGCGCCGCCATCGTCTCCCACTCGCTCCGCTCCAGCTTCGAGGAGGCTCGCTCCGACTGCCCCGACCTGACCCACGCCGTGGTCGTCGGCGGCCCGGCCGCGGGTGGCATCGACTGGGACGTGGATCGCCTGCTGTCGGGCTCCGACGCCGACCCGGTGATCGAGGTCGAGAACGCCCCCGCTGCCGCCGCCATGCTCTACACCTCCGGCACCACCGGCCCCCCCAAGGGGGTGGTGACGAGCAGCTACGACGCCAGCCCGATCGGCGTGCTCCTCGGTGCCGCCGGCGTGCAGCCGGGCGAGACGATGTACACGCCGCTGCCCCTCTTCCACGGCAACGCCCTGTACGTTTCGATGATCGGGTCCATGGTCCTCGATGCCCGTTTCGCCCTGGCCGAGCGCTTCAGCGCGTCACGGTTCTTCGACGACTGCCGCCGCTTCGACGCCGTGGAGTTCAACGCACTGGGGGGCATGATCTCCATCCTCCTCAAGCAGCCCGAGCGCCCCGACGACGCCGACAACCCGGTGCGCACCGTGCTGTCGGCCGGCTGCCCACCCGACAGGTGGGAGGCGTTCGAAGAGCGGTTCGGCCTCCGCCTCGTCGAGTGGTTCGGCATGGTCGATGCCCCCGGCATCCTCCTCAACACCGAGGGCCGAGTCGGCTCCATGGGCAAGCCCGTCGCCGGCGTCGAGTTCGCCGTGGTCGACGACGACGACAAGCCGGTGCCGGCGGGGCAGACCGGCCAGCTCGTCTTCCGCCACCCCGAGGGCCAGCTCACCCACTACCACGGGCTCCCCGACGCCACCGAGACCGCCTACCGCGGCGGCTGGTTCCACACCGGCGACCTGGCCAGCCAGGACGCCGACGGCTTCTACTACTACCGGGGCCGGAAGAAGGAGTCGATCCGCCGCCTGGGCGAGAACATCTCCGCCTGGGAGATCGAGACGGTGGTGAACGGCCACCCGGCCATCCAGGAGTCGGCCGCCCACGCGGTGCCGTCGGAACTGGGCGAGGACGAGGTGAAGCTGGTCGTCGTGCCCAAGCCCGGTGCACACGTCTCGCCCGGGGACCTCACCTCCTTCTGCGAGGGCAAGGTGGCCCGCTACGCGGAGCCCCGCTACGTCGAGATCGTCGAGGAGCTCCCGAAGACCGGGACCGAGCGGGTGCAGTACGGCGTGTTGAAGGAGCGGGGCATCACCCCGGCGACCTGGGACCGCCTCGCCGCCGAGGGCACGACCGAGCCGGCAGCCGGCGCGACCGTAAAGGAGCATCATGGTTGACGTCATGGTCGTCGGGGCCGGGATGACCCAGTTCGGCAAGTTCCTCGACCGGAGCGTCCGGTCGTTGACCGAGGAGGCAGTGGGCGAGGCCATGGCCGACGCCGGCGTGGCGCCCGGGCAGATCGAATTCACCGCCTTCGGCAATGCGGTCGGCGGGATCCTCCAGGGCCAGGAGATGATCCGCGGCCAGTCGGCCCTCCACCACACCGGCATCCTCGGCTCCCCCATCGTCAACGTGGAGAACGCCTGCGCGTCGGCGTCGAGCGCCTTCCACCTGGCATGGCAGGCCATCGCCTCGGGCTCGGCCGAGATCGCCCTGGCCGTCGGAGCGGAGAAGCTCACCCACACCGACAAGATCCGCTCCTTCGCCGCCATCGGCACCGCCCTCGACCTCGAGGAGATGCCGGCCGCCCGCGATCTGCTCACCTCCGTCCTCCTCGGGTGGTCGCCGGCACCAGCGGGTGGCGACAGCGACGGTGACGGCAAGGACGGTGACGGCAGGGTGGCCACCGGGAACGGCGGTGGATCGGGGGGCGGCGGCTCCATGAACAGCTCGCCCTTCATGGACGTCTACGCGGCGATGACGCGCAGGTACCTGGAGAAGAGCGGGGGGACCCCGGCCGACCTGGCCCAGATCTCCGTGAAGAACCACCGCCACGCATCTCTCAACCCGAAGGCGCAGTACCGCGACGTCGTGACCGTCGACGAGGTCCTGGCCAGCCGGATGGTCTCCGATCCCCTCACCGTCCTCATGTGCTCCCCCATCGCCGACGGGGCCGCTGCGCTGGTGCTGGCGTCGGCCGACGCCGCGGCCAAGCTCGGTGTGCCCGGCGTGAGGGTGCGGGCGTCGGTGATCGCCTCCGGACGGGACCGGCGGCTCGACGAGCCGAGCGTGGCCGAGCGGGCCGCACACCGTGCCTACGAGGCCGCCGGCACCGGGCCCGACGACCTCGACGTGATCGAGGTCCACGATGCCGCCGCCACCGCAGAGCTCCTCCTCTACGAGGAGATGGGCCTGTGCGGCCCCGGCGAGGGGCCCAAGTTGCTCGCGACAGGGGCGACCGAGCTCGGTGGCCGGATCCCGGTCAACACGAGCGGCGGGCTGCTCTCCCGTGGCCATCCCATCGGCGCCACCGGGTGCGGCCAGCTGGTCGAGCTGGTCGACCAGCTCCGGGGCCGGTGCGGCGAGCGGCAGGTCGAGGGGGCGAGGATCGCGCTCGCCGAGAACGGCGGCGGGTTCATCGGCGCGGACGCCGCCGCCACCGTCATCACCATCCTCGAGGGCTGACCGGATCGGCCCGGCCGGCCGCAGGCCGGGTTCCGGCGGGAGCCACGACACCCAGCAGCCACAGCGAGCAGCGCACGAAACCAGCGAGCACCACCGAGAAGGAGGGAACACCATGGAATTCAATCGGGTGGTCGGGACCAGGCGAAGCATCCGGTTCTTCAAGTCCTGGCGGCCGGTCGAGCGCGAGAAGCTGCAGGTGATGTTCGAGGCGGCGAACCGGGCATCGCGCTCGATGAACGCCGACTACTTCCGGGCCATCGTCGTCAACCGCGACGACCTCGACGCCGAGACCCGGGACGCGCTGCGCAACCCGACCACCACCGCCGATCTGGACCTCGCTCCCACCTACATCTTCTGGTACATCGACATGAACTACGTCGAGGGCGCCCAGGACCGCCTCAAGGCACTGGTCGACCAGAACGCCCTGTCGGCGGCACACGGGTGGTCCCGCGCCTACGTGGACGACTTCCTGTGGCCCCAGGTCCTGGAGCCCATCTCCAAGGACATGAGCGCCGTCCTGTTCATGGGCGCCGTCGAGACGGGCATCGCCATCTGCAACGCCCTCAACGCCGCCGTCGACCAGGGGCTCGGCACCTGCATGCACGCGTTCACGGCCAACGAGACGATGAAGTCCCTCCTCGGGGTGCCCGACACCTGGTTCCCGGTGTGGCTTCAGCTGGTCGGCTACCCGGCCGAGGAACCCGAGGCGGGTGGCCAGCGCCCCCGCAACCCGATCTCCACCCTGTTCTTCGAGGGCCACACCTCCCGGCCGTTCGAGGAGGACCCGGAGGTCACCGAGCGGCTGAAGCGCGAGGGCATGCTCCAGACGCCCGGGCCCTTCCCCTACCGGGCCCAGGAGGTCAAGATGCTCTCCCGCATGTACGGGCTGCCCGAATGAGCGGCGCCGCCCACTCCGACGGAGATCGGGCGGGACCGGCCGGCACAGGGGACGGCGAGCCGGGCGAGGCCGGATCGACCGCGGTAGCCGGCCTTCCGGACGCCATGGCCGGGTTCGCTGCGGCCCCGTCCGTCCGGCGGTGGCTGGGACGGTCGGGCGACGCGGTCGCGACCGCTGAACGGACGGCCGACCTCGAGATGCTCCAGCGCTTCTGCGCATCCA
>JAKAQB010000090.1 GCA_021811865.1 Actinomycetes bacterium
GAGTTGGGGTCGAGTAACGCCGCTCCCCAGCAGACCCGGCGCCTCCCAGCCGGCCACGGCAGCCGGCGCCGTAATGTTCACCATGCGAACGGAGGTCGGCCGCCGGCATCGCCTCATCGTGCTGTTCGGCTGCTGCCTGAGCCTGTTCATCGTCAGCCTCGACGTGACCATCGTCAACGTCGCCCTGCCCTCGGTGCAGCACCACCTGCACGCCTCCCTCTCGGGCCTCCAGTGGGTCGTCGACGCCTACGTGCTGGTGGTGGCCTCGCTGCTCATGTTCTCCGGCTCGACGGGTGACCGGATCGGCCGGCGCAGGATGTTCCAGACCGGTCTGGTGGTCTTCGCCGCCGGCTCGTTCCTCTGCAGCGTCGCCCCGACCCTGACGCTGCTCATCGTGTTCCGGATGGTGCAGGCGGTGGGCGGCTCGATGCTCAACCCCAACTCCCTGTCGGTCATGACGTCGGTATTCACCGACCCACGGGAGCGGGCGCAGGCGATCGGGGTGTGGGGCGGCGTGTTCGGGGTCAGCGCCGCCGCCGGGCCTGTCATAGGCGGGTTGCTCATCGACGCCATCGGCTGGCGCTCCATCTTCTGGGTCAACATCCCGGTGGCGGCGCTGGCGTTCTACCTGATGCAGCGGTACGCGCCCGAGTCGCGCGCCGCCCGGCCGCGCCGGCCGGACCCGGTCGGCCAGGCCATCGTGATCGTGGTGCTCGCCGCCCTTGCCTACGCGATCATCGAGGGCCCAGCGGACGGGTGGGCGTCGGGGACGATCCTCGGACTGTTCGGCGTGAGCGCCGTCGGGCTGGTCGTGTTCCTCCGCTACGAGCGCCGTCGGGCGGAACCGTTGCTGGAGCTCCGCTTCTTCCGCAGCCCACCGTTCACCGGTGCGGCCGTGATCGCCACCGCCATCTTCTTCGTGCTCTCCGGGTTCCTGTTCCTGAACACCCTGTACCTCCAGGAGGTGCGCGGCTACTCGGCACTGCTGGCGGGAGCGGCGACCCTCCCGGCAACGCTCGTGGTCGCCGCTGTCGCTCCGCTCTCGGGCCGCTTCGTCGGCCGGCGGGGCACCCGCCTTCCCCTGTCGGCAGCCGGCCTGCTCATCGTCGCCGGTTGCCTGCTCCTCGCTCTGGAGGCGCCTTCGACGCCCTACCTGCAGCTGGCGGTGGCCTACATCCTGATCGGCGCCGCCATGGGCCTGGCCAACCCGCCGATCACCAACACCGCCGTCGCCGGCATGCCCGCCTCGCAGACCGGTGTCGCCGCCAGCGTCGCTTCGACGAGCCGTCAGGTCGGCAACGTGCTCGGCGTCGCCGTCATCGGCGCCGTCGTGACCGACGGCCTGCACCACCGCCTGGCCGCCGCGCTGGCGCCGCTGCCGCTCCAACCGCCGGTCCGGGACCAACTCCTCCACACCTCGGTCGGCGCCAGCGGGCTGCGCCTGCCGGCAGGCACCCCCGACGTGGCGAAGATCCGGTCGCTGGTCGACTGGTCGTTCACCCTCGCAGGCCACGACGGCTGGTACCTGGCGGCGGCGGCAGGGGTGGTGACCTTCGCCGTCGGGCTGTCGACCACCGGGCCCAATGCCCGTTCCAGGGCCGCAACGGTGATGGCCGCCGACTGACCCGCTGACCCCGCCGGGCTCCGCCGGCGAGCTGGTGTGGGGAGCTCGAGGACTTTCGGCCCCCTCTCAGCCCTCGGCGTAGGCGGCGTACCCCGTGCGCTCCAGCTCGTCGGCGAGCTCCGGGCCGCCGCTCGCCACGATCCTCCCGGCCGCCAGCACGTGGACCCGGTCCGGGTGCAGCTCGGTCAGCAGCCGGCTGTAGTGCGTGATCGCCAGCACCCCCAACCCCGTCTCCTCCGTCGCCGCCTCCACCCTCTTGGACACGGCCCGCAGGGCGTCCACGTCCAGCCCCGAGTCGATCTCGTCCAGGATGGCGAAGCGCGGCCGCAGCACCGCCAGCTGAACCGTCTCGTTGCGCTTGCGCTCGCCCCCCGACAGGTCGACGTTGAGGGGCCGGTCGAGGAAGCGGCGGTCGAGGCCCACCCTGTCCGCCTCCTCACCGAGGCGCGCCGTGACCTCCCTCGGGTCCCGCCCGGCGGCGGCGAACGCCTCCCCCAGCGCATCCTGCAGGCTCACCCCGGGCACCTCGATGGGGTACTGCATCCCGAGGAACAGGCCCTCTCGGGCACGCTCCCAGGTCGGCAACGCCAGCAGGTCCACCCCGTCGAGCAGAACCCGGCCGCCGCTCACCGTGTAGCCGGACCGCCCCATCAACACGTGCGACAGGGTGCTCTTGCCGGCGCCGTTGGGGCCCATGACCGCGTGGACCTCGCCGGAGGCAACCTCGAGGTCGATCCCGTTGAGGATGGGCCGGCCGCCCACCTCGGCGCGGAGGTCCTCGATGCGCAGGCGGTGCGTGACGGCGACCACGCTCACGGGACCTCCACCACCAGCTCGTCGCCCTCCCGGCGCAGGCGGTACACAGGCACGGGCTCGGTCGCCGGCAGCGACCGCGGCTGGCCGTCGACCAGGGAGAAGGCGCTGCCGTGCTTCCAGCACTCGATCCAGCACTCATCGGGGTCGACGTCGCCCTCCGACAGCGACACCTCGGCATGGCTGCAACGGTCGTCGATGGCGAAGTAGCGGTCCTCGATGCGGACCAGGCAGACCCCGTGCGGGCCGGCGTCGATCCGCCTCGCCTGGACCTCCTCGTCGAACACGTCGACGGGCACCCGGACCTCGCTCATGCGCCCACCCCCCCACCGGACACCCCGGCCCGCTGCCAGCGTTCGGCGCGCTCGAGGGCGGCGACGAGCTCCAGCCGCAGGTGGTCAGCGACCCGGGGACGCCGCATGCGCTGCAGCACCTCGTCGAGGAACCCGAGCGTGATGAGCCGGTCGCCAACCTCCGGCGGCACCCCGCGGCTGGCCAGGTAGAAGCGCTGGTCCTCGGCGATCGGCCCCACGGCGGAGGCGTGGCTGCAGCGCACGTTGTTGTCCTCGATCTCGAGGTTGGGCACCGAGTCGGCCCTCGCCCCCTCGTGGAGCACGAGGTTGCGATTGGTCTGGAAGGCGTTGGTGCCGGAGGCCCCCTTCTCCACCCGGATGAGGCCCGAGTACACGGCCCGCGACCGGTTCGCGACGGCACCCTTGAAGAGCAGCTCTGACGTCGTGCGCGGCGCCCGGTGCTCCTGCACCGTGCGGAAGTCCACCATCCGCGACCCGGACCCGAAGTACACGGCCAGCAACCGGGTTGTGCCGCCGGCCCCCTCCAGCGTCGAGGTCGTGCGCACCCGGGCGTAGTCGCCGCCGAGCGCGACCGCCGTCGAGGTGAAGGTGGCGTCCCGCTGGACCCGGCTGCCCTGCTGGCCGACCTGCCACACCCGCCCGCCGAGGTGCTGAAGGTGCAGGTACGACACGACAGCGCCCTGCCCGACCTCGACGGTGCTCACGGGTACGGTCAGGGCGGCGACGTCAGCCGAGACGGACGCCTCGACCAGGTCCACCTCGGCACCGGTCCCGACCCTGAACACCGTGAGGGGGAACGTCGCAACTCCCTCCGTGCCGCACCACTGCACCACCAGCACCGGGCCGGGGCGGGCGCCGGCGGGGACCTCGACGACGAGCGGCGTGGCGAAGGCAGCGTTGAGGAGGCCGAAGGCGTCACCGGGTCGCGGCGCCGCGACGCTGGCGGGGGCGCCGTCGGGCACGGCGCCGGCGCCGGTCGGGGCGGCGGTCGGGGCGGCGGTGGGGGCGGCGGGGGCGCCGGCGAACACCACCCGCACGGCCGGGTCCTGGGCGCGCACGAATGCTCCTGCGCCGTCTGACACCACCACGACCGTCGTGGCACCGGCCGCGGCGATCAGGGCCTCGACGTCGTCGGGGAAGCTCGGCGGCTCGGATGGCGCCGTCGCCGCCGGCACGTACCGGTCGAGATCAAGTTCGCCGACGCGGCTGTAGCGCCACTCCTCCTCGCCGGTCGACGGCAGGGGGACGGCGGCGAACTGTTCGGCGGCGGCGACGCGGCGGGCGCGCAGCGCAGCCGGGCCGGGGAGCTTGGCGGCAGCGTCAGGGGCGAAGGCGTTCAGGAAGGGTTCATCCTCGGAGTCCGGGGGCGGTGTCGCCCCGGGGCGGCGGTGTTACCCGGGGGCGAGTGGTGCCCGGGGTGAGCGGCGGGTGCCCCGGCTGACGGTGGCCGGGTGGCGGCTGCGCCCAGCCGGCCAGCCGGAGCTGCCGGGGACCAGCCGAACCACTGTACCCGGGCGGCGTGCTTCAGGCGGGCGGCGTGCTTCAGGCGGGCGGCGTGCTTCAGGCGGGCGGCGTGCTTCAGGCGGGCGGTGTGTCGGGATCGGCGTCGGGGTCCAGCAGCACCCGATGGTGGTCTTCCCGGTCGTAGCGCACCGCCACGGTGCCACCGACGCGCACGGCCGCCCGGGACGCCGCCGTGGGGAAGGCGTGTCGGATGCTCACCTCGAATGCCTCGCCGCCGTCCGGCTCGACCTGCAACGTGAGGCGGCTGCGCGTCACCGGGCCCACCACCCGCTCGTCCACCACGTTGACGACCCTGGCACGCGCCGGGACACCCGTGCGAAGCAGCTCCGGGACCTTGGGGGCAGGGTCCTCGGGTACCACGACCGACGGGGTCGGCGGCGGCGGGGGAGGCGTGGGCTTGCGCTCCCGGATCCGGCGGGGGGGACCCGCCGTGGGACGCGTGGCGCGTGACGGCCGCACCTTCGCGGGGCCGGCTGCCGGGTGCTGGCTCTGCATAGCCAAGCTCATGCCGGCCACGGCGACGATGAGCACCACGGCGAGAGCGATGGCGGCAGCCATTGGGGAGATGGTACTGCCGCCCGCCAGGCTGTCCGGCCGCCCCCGCTGTGCTCGGCGGCACAGGCGCTGCCCCGCCTCGGCGGCCGGCGGGGCCGGCCGCACCCGGGGACCGCTGCCCCGCCTCCGTTGCCACGTCTCCGTGGCAGCGCCCCGGTGGGGAGCTCAGCGGCGCCACCGGGGGGACCGGCCCTTCAGCCGACCCCACCACGACTCGCTGCGACGGGCCTCCTCGGCGCGCCGCCGGCGCTGCTCGGCCTCGATCTCCGGGCCGACAGCGCCGATGATCTCCTCCGCCGAGCTCAGCAGGTTGACGGCATCGGGGTGGAGCTCGGGGAGGTCACCTGCGTGCACGCCATGGCCGTCACCCACCGGCGCCTGCGCATCCCCCGCCGGCTCACCGTCAGCCGCACGGTGAGTGGTCGCCTTGCCAGCCGGCAGGTCCGGGCGGCGGCTGTACCGAGGGCAGCCGGCCGGGCAGCGCCACGGCGCCTCTGGCGCGAGCCCGAGAGCGCAGAACTGCGCCTCGTCCCCGGATGCGTACGCCCGCCGCTGGAAGTACTTGCAATCCTCCCGCATCGCCACACCACCATCGTGCCACCGGCGGCGGGCCATCGGAACCGGGGATCAGCCGACCGAGCCCTCCATCTGCAGCTCGATCAGCCGGCTCCACTCGACGGCGTACTCCATCGGCAGCGTGCGGGTGATGGGCTCGATGAAGCCGTTGACGATCATGCTCATCGCCTGCTGCTCGGAGAGACCTCGGCTCATCAGGTAGAACAGCTGGTCCTCGCCCACCCGGGAGACGGTGGCTTCGTGACCCACCTGGGCGTCCTGTTCGGCGACTTCGATGTATGGATAGGTGTCGGAGCGGGACAGGTCGTCGAGCAGCAGGGCGTCACAGCGGACGAAGCTCTTGGACCGCCGGGCGCCCTCCTTGAGCTCCACCAGGCCGCGGTAGGACGTACGACCGGCGTCCTTCGAGATCGACTTCGAAATGATCGTAGATGTCGTCTCGGGGGCCGCGTGCACCATCTTGGCGCCGGCATCCTGGTGCTGGCCCGGACCGGCGTAGGCAACGGAGAGCACCTCACCGGATGCCTTGGGCCCGACGAGCCACACGGCCGGGTACTTCATGGTCAGCCGGCTGCCGATGTTGCCGTCGATCCACTCCATGTGGCCCTCGGCCTCCACGCGCGCCCGCTTGGTGACCAGGTTGTAGACGTTGTTGGACCAGTTCTGGATGGTCGTGTACGTCACCCTGGCACCCGGCTTCACCACGATCTCCACGACCGCCGAGTGCAGCGAGTCGGAGGTGTACACCGGGGCCGAGCAGCCCTCGATGTAGTGCACCTGCGACCCCTCGTCGGCGATGATGAGGGTCCGCTCGAACTGCCCCATGTTCTCGGCGTTGATCCGGAAGTACGCCTGGAGCGGCATCTCGACGGTCACGCCCGGCGGGACGTAGATGAAGCTTCCCCCGCTCCATGCCGCGGTGTTGAGGGCGGCGAACTTGTTGTCGTTCGCCGGGATCACCTTGCCGAAATGCTCCTTGACCAGTTGGGGGTACTCCTTGAGGGCGGTGTCCATGTCGCAGAACAGGACGCCCTGGGCCTCGAGGTCCTCCCGGTTCTTGTGGTAGACGACTTCCGACTCGTACTGCGCGGTGACGCCGGCCAGGTACTTCCGCTCCGCCTCGGGTATCCCCAGCTTCTCGTACGTGGCCTTGACCGACTCGGGCAGCTGGTCCCAGGCGTCGACCTGCCTGTCGGTCGGCTTGATGTAGTAGTAGATGTCGTCGAAGTCGATGCCGGACAGGTCGCCACCCCAGGTGGGCATGGGCCGGCGCTGGAAGTGACGCAGCGCCTTCAGGCGGTTGCGAGTCATCCAGTCGGGCTCGCCCTTCATCCAGGACATCTCCTGCACGATGCCCTCGGAGAGGCCCTTCTTGGGCTTGAAGACGTAGAAGTCCTCCACGTCGCTCCACCCGAGCTTGTAGCGACCGAGGTCCAACTCTGCAGTAGTCATGCGGCGTGCGCCTCCCGACATTTCTCCTACGCCGATAGTAACAACCCCGGCCGCCCAGCGGTCAAGGTGAGCCTGGCGGCCGCCCGGCTCGCACCGCTCCGGAGACGGGAGCGGGTTGGTGGTGGCGGGAGCGAGCCTGCAGGTTGCCGGCAGGCCTACCGGATGTTGCGCCGGGTGGGGCGCAGCGGGCGGGCAGCGGCGGCCAGCACACAGAGGAAGAGGACGGCGCCCACCCCGAACACTATCCACCGGGTCAGCGGCGGCTTGACCCAGATGGTCACCACCATGACGACGACAGCGACCATGAGGGCGGCAAGGTAGTCGAGGGGGCCCTTGGACGCTGCAGGCGGCATGGGCCGGATGGTACCGGCCCCGCGCCCGCACCGGCCAACGCGCCGTCCTCGGCGGTGCCGGGCCGGGCCGGGCCTTACGTCGAAGCACGCCAGCTCCACCTCTCGCGCCGACGCCTCACCTTCGTGGGCGGCCACGTTGCCCGCACCCGCACCGGCGAGCGCTTCCCGCCACCTCTCGCGCCGACTCCTCACCTTCGTGGGCGGGTCAGCTCACGTGCTCAGCCCACGATGTCGCGCAACTGCTCGAGCAGGCCCGCCTCGGTCTGGTCGCCGACGGGTACGGGCGTCACCTGGAGGTCGGTGACACCGGCCTCGCGATAGGCGGCGACGCGCTCGGCGACCCAGGCCCTCGGACCGGCGAGCGAGGTGAGAGCAAGGAGCTCCTCGGGCACCAGCGCCAGAGCCTCGTCCCTGCGGCCGGCGAGGTACAGGTCCTGGATCCCCTCGGCTTCCTTCTCGAACCCGTAACGACGCGCCAGATCGTTGTAGAAGTTCCGCCCCTTCGCACCCATGCCCCCGACGTACAAGGCCACCATCGGTCGGGCCAGCTCCCGTACGGCGAGAACCTCGTCGCCGTCGCCGATGGCCAGGAGCCCGCCGGCGCTGATCTGCAGCGGACCCAGGCCGGCGGACCGCTTGGCATGCCCGGCGCGCAGCGAGGCACCCCACACCGCGTCCGCCCGCTCCGGGATGAACAGGATCGGCAGCCAGCCGTCGGCGACCTCGGCGGCGAGCTCGACGTTGCGCTCACCGAGGGCCGCCAACCACACCGGGATCCGCGCTCGCACGGGGTGGGTGATGATCTTGAGCGGTTTGGCGAGGCCCGTGCCCTGCTCCGGCGGCAGTGGAAGCTTGTAGTAGCGGCCCTCGTGCACCACCGGCGCCTCCCGCGCCCAGACCGCGCGGCAGATCTCGACGATCTCCCGCGTCCGCCCGAGCGGCGCGTCGAACGGCACGCCGTGCCACCCCTCGATGACCTGGGGTCCCGAAGCACCGAGCCCCAGCTGGAACCGGCCACCCGACAAGGCGTCGAGGCCGGCGGCGGTCATCGCGATCAGGCTGGGTGTCCGCGTGAAGATCGGGAGGATCCCGGACGCGATCTGGACGCGCTCGGTGCCCGCCGCCAGGAACCCCATGAAGCTCGGGCTGTCGAAGCCGTACGCCTCCGCTACCCACACCAGGTCGAGGCCGGCGTGCTCCAACTCCCCCACGCGCCGCGCCGCCGCCTGGAAGTCACCGTCGTAGCCGAGAAACGTGCTGATCTGCATGGCGCTCGCCGGCATCCCGGCATCCTAGGGCGCCGCGTCGGATCCTTCCTGGGACACCCACGGATCGACGCCCTGCCTCGACGCCCTGCCCCGACGCCCTGCCCCGTCGAAACTCGCCGTCGAACGCCGCCGTCTGTCGAACGCCGCCGTCTGTCGAACGCCGATCGGCAGGTTCACCACCCGGTGTGTCAACGGGCCACGGCGGCCGGAGAACTTTGGAAGCGGGTTGTCGTTGAGCACACATCCGCTTCCAAAGTTCGGCCCGGGACCAGAACCGGATGCCCGCCACGACCACGGTGCGTGATGGCAGGCGCCGGCGGATGGGAGGCTGTCACCCATGGACACGCCGACCGATCCCCACCTCCCTGCAGACCACCGCCCGCCGGCGGGTCGGACCCCGCCGGCGGCGCCCCGCCGCCCGTGCCGCCTCGAGCTGCCCGGACGGGAGCCGAGGGAGGACGACTTGTACTGGCTCGCCGATCGGGAGGACCCGGCGGTGCGCGCCTACCTCGAAGCCGAGAACGCCTACGCCGACGCGATCCTCTCCCCTACGACGGATCTCCAGGAACAGTTGTTCCAGGAGATCAGGGGTCGGGTCGTCGAGACAGACGCGGATGCCCCGGTGCGCGACGGCGAGTGGTGGTACTGGAACCGGACAGTGGAGGGCAAGGACTACGGCATCGCTTGCCGGCGCCACGACCCGCAACGATCGCTGACCGCTGCAACCGTCCTCGCCGAGGCGCGGGCCGGTCGGACGGAGCTGGAGCAGGTCGTCCTCGACCAGAACATCCTGGCGTCGGGCAGTGCGTCGTTCGCACTGGGCGTGTTCGACGTCTCTGCGGACCACTCGCTCCTGGCATACGCCACCGACCTCGACGGTGACGAGAAGTACCTGCTGCGGTTCCGGGAGCTGGCCACCGGGGAGGACCGCCCCGATCGCATCGAGGACGTGAACTACGGGTCGGCATGGTCCGCTGATGGCGGGACACTGTTCTACGTCCGCCCCGACGCGGCCATGCGCCCCTACCAGGTGTGGCGCCACCGGATCGGCACGGACCCCGCTGACGACGTCCTCGTCCACGAGCAGGGCGACGAGCGGTTCTTCGTCTCGGTGGGTCTCACCCGCTCCCGCCGGTTCGTCGTGATCCACGCGTCGTCGAAGATGACGTCCTTAGCGCTGTACGTCCCCGCCGAGCGACCGGAGCACGAACCCACGGAGATACTCCCTGCGGTGGAGGGCGTCGAGTACGACGTCGAGCACGCCGTGTGGCCGGAGCTGGGTGACGTGTGGCTCGTGCGCCACAACCGCCCGGGGGCGGACGGCACACCTCGCACCGACTTCGCCCTCGACCTGCTTGCCGTCGGCGGCCGCCTCGAGGACTCCCGGACGCTCATCGAGCACCGTCCCGGCATCCGCCTGGAGCACACGGACGCCTTCGCCCGCTTCGTGGTCGTCACCGAACGTGCCGGTGGTGTGGACCGCCTCCGGGTGCTCGAACCCGGCGCCGGCCGCGACGAACCGATCTCCCAGCCCGACTCCGTGTACACGCTCACCGCAGCGCCCAACCCGGAGTGGGACGCGACGTCGTACCGGTTCGGCTACATGTCGCTCGTCGCCCCACCTTCGACGATCGAGGTGGACCTCCGCGCCGGCGACCGGGAGGTCATCTGGTCCCAGCCCGTCGTCGGCTACGACGCCTCCGGGCTCCGGACGGAACGGCTGTGGGCCGAGGCGCCCGACGGGACCAGCGTGCCGATCTCCGTCGTCGCTCGCTCCGACGTGCCCCTCGACGGCACCGCGCCGTGCCTGCTCTACGGCTACGGCGCGTACGAGGTCAGCGTGGACCCGTGGTTCTCCGTGCCGCGCCTGTCGATCCTCGAGCGGGGAGTGGTCTTCGCCATCGCCCACGTCCGGGGAGGTGGCGAGCTCGGGCGGCGGTGGTACGAGGAGGGCCGGCTGCTCCACAAGCCCAACACCTTCACCGACTTCATCGCCTGCGCCGAGCACCTGGTGGCAACGGGCTGGGCGGCGCGCGACCGGATCGCCGCCCGGGGCGGCAGCGCCGGCGGGCTGCTGATGGGTGCGGTGACCAACCGGCGGCCGGACCTGTGGAAGGCGGTCGTAGCGGAGGTGCCGTTCGTGGACGTACTGACGACCATGTCAGACCCGAGCCTCCCGCTCACGGTGACGGAGTGGGAGGAGTGGGGCAACCCCCGGGACGACCAAGCCGCGTACGAGGTGATGCGCTCATACTCGCCATACGACAATGTTGCCGCCGCCGACTACCCCGCCATGTTCGTGACCGCTGGGCTCAACGACCCACGTGTCGGTTACTGGGAGCCGGCGAAGTGGGCGGCGAAGATGCGGACGATGCGAACCGACGACCGTCCGCTCCTGCTGCGGACGGAGCTGGACTCGGGGCACCAGGGGCCGTCGGGCCGCTACGTCGCCTGGCGGGACGAAGCGCGGGTCTACGCCTTCCTCCTGGCTGCGCTGGAAGTCGAAGGGAAGTTCGCCGGCGCCGGCGGGTGACCGTGCCGGCGGGAGAGAGCGCCCCGGCAGGAGCACGGCAGCGTCGGACCGTGGGACCTCGGTGCACTCGGGTAGCTCGGGGCGTTCAGGTCCGAGAAGCGGCCACCCGTGCACCGACCGTCCCCAGCTCTCCGACCCCGCCCGCCGCCCCGACCCCGCCCGCCGCCCCGACCCCGCCCGCCGCCCCGACCCCGCCCGCTGCCCCGACCGCCCCGCCGGCCGCCCCGGCCCCGTCCCGCAGGTCGATCGTCCCCGCCTCGCCCGCGCCCCCACCACCCCCCTCGCCCCCACCACCCCCCCTGCCCCCACCGCCCCCGCCACCCGCCGCCACGAGCACCGCCCCGATCTCGGCGCCGATCAGCTCGTCGCGCTCGAGGAGGGCGTCGCGCAGGGCGGCGACCAGCGCCGGCCGGGCGGCCAGCAGGTCCCGCACGTCCTGGCGCGCCCGGCCGAGGATACTCT
>JAKAQB010000091.1 GCA_021811865.1 Actinomycetes bacterium
CACCGTTGCGGGCGTCAGGGCCCGGGAGCCTCCCCCCAGGGTCGCCGTCTCACATCAGTCCTCACAGGACAAGCGCCGCTAGCGATCCCCGGGGGTCGGTCCCATGAGTAGTGGTACACCCATCAGCGCCTCGACACCGGGGCCCGCTGGTTCGGCCGCCCTACGACCAGCCGTCGAAGTGGACGATTCGCTCGACGGGCGGTCGGCCGGCCGGCCTGAAATCCGTGCCGAGGGTGTAGGCGACGGGCAGGAGGGCCACTTGGGTCACGGTTTCCGGGATGCCGAGGAGGGCGGCCGCCTCCTTCTCCCTGCCGAGGTGAAGCGTCGTCCAGGCGCTGCCGAGGCCCCGGGAGCGCAGGGCCAGCATGAAGCTCCACGCCGCCGGGAGGATCGACCCGTAGAAACTGGCAGCCTCGGCGTTGCCGCGCCCGTCGGCGCGCCCCTTGATGCAAGGGATCACCTGCACGGGCACGCGGTGGAGGTTGTCCCGCAGGTACACCGCACTGTCGCGAACGCGGCTGGTCTGGGGATCCGCGCCGGGCCGGTCTGCGCCGAAGTAGTCGGCGGACGCCTCCCGGTAGAGCTGGGCGAGCCCGGCACGGAGCTCCGCGTCAGTGACCACCACCCATCGCCAGCCCTGGCTGTTGCTTCCCGTCGGCGCCTGCTGCGCGAGCTGGAGGCAGTCCAGGATCACCTCCCGCTCCACCGGCCTGTCGAAGTCCAGACGCTTGCGCACCGACCGTGTCGTGGACAGCAGCGCATCGGTGACAGCGACGTCGAAGGGCAGGGTGCTCATGGGCGCCTTTGTACCAGGGGTCGGGCGCGGTGTCAGGGGTCGGGCCGGATCGTCCGGCGGATGGAGGCGATCCAATCGTCGGCGGCCGCCCAGGCCGAATGGGCGTCCTGACGCCGGCGGGCGCCACCCTCGCCGGCGGCCGGATAGCTGCCGAGGAACTTGACCTCGCGCACCGTCGTGTGCAGGTCGCGCAGGCAGTCGGCGACCACCTCCTCGGCGACGTGACCTTCGAAGTCGATGATGAAGCAGTACTCGCCGAGCGCCCGCTTCGTGGGCCGGGACTCCAGCTTCACCAGGTTGATGTCCCGGGCGCTGAACTGCCCGAGGATCCCGTGCAGGCTCCCCGGACGGTCGGCGGCCTGGAAGCACACGATGCTGGTCTTGTCGTGTCCCGACGGCGCCGGGACGCCCGCTGCCGCTGGCGCGACCAGGACGAACCGGGTCACGTTGTGCTCGTGGTCCTCGATGCCCGCGGCAAGGACGGCGAGCCCGTACAAGGAAGCGGCGAGCGTGGTGCCGATGGCTGCAGTCCCCGGACCGGCATCACCGGTGGCGACGAGGCGCACCGCCTCGGAGGTCGAGAGCGCGGCCACCTCCTCGGCCTCCGGGACGTGCCGGCCGAGCCACGCCCGGCACTGCGCCGTCGCGACCGGGAACGAGATCACCCGCCGCACGTCCTCGAGCCCTGTCCCCGCCGGCGCCAGGAGGTTCTGCGTCACGGGCAGGACGACCTCGCGTACGAGGTGCAGATCCCTCTCGAAGACCAGTTCGTCGAGGGCGGCCACGACGCTGCCCTCGATGGCGTTCTCGATGGCGACGAACCCGACATCGGCTCGCTGCTCTTCGACGGCCGCCAGCACCTGGGCGAAGGATCGTTGCGGCAGGAGGTTGGCCCCGGCGAGGTCGGGCTGGGTGCGCAGAGCCTCCTCGGTGAACGACCCGGGCGGCCCGAGGTAGGCGACCGTGCTCCCGGGTGCGACACGGTCGGTCATCGGCGGGCAGGATAGGGCGGCCATGGACGAGGCCGCCCTCCGCTCCATCTTCGACGCTGTGCGCGCCGGCGCCGTCACCCCGGACGACGCCGTCCGCCGGCTCCGCAAGAAGCCGACGTCGTGGTGGTCGTCGCCGGGATGGAGGGTGCCCTGGCCAGTTGCGCAGCCGGGGTTGCCGTGGTGGGGGTGGACAACGGCTTTGGGGCGGCACACGTGGTAGCCCGTTGCCTGGGGGCGGCGTGAACAGGACCGTCGCGTGGTGGCACTGCTTCAGCGGCATCGCTGGCGACATGGCGCTCGGCAGCCTCGTCGACGCCGGCGCTGAGCTGGCCCTCGTCGAGCGGGAGCTGGCCACCCTCCCGGTGGGCGGCTGGTCGCTCGAGGCGCGGGCGGTGCAGCGCTCCGGGCTGGCTGCCACGCAGGTCGTCGTGCACGTGCGCGAGAGCCCCGTGGTGCGGACGCACGCCCACATCGTCGGGCTCATCACCGAGGCGCGCCTGCCGCCGCGCGCCCGGCGCCGCGCCCTGTCGACCTTCTCCCGTCTGGCCGAGGTCGAAGGACGGCTCCACGGCCGGCCACCCGCCAAGGTGCACTTCCACGAGATCGGCGGCACCGACGCCATAGTCGACATCCTCGGAACCTGCGTCGCCCTGGAGATCCTCGGTGTGGACGAGGTGTGGGCCAGCCCGGTCGCTCAGGGGAGCGGGATGGTGCGCACCTCCCACGGGCTGCTCCCGGTCCCGTCCCCGGCCGTCGTCGAATTGCTCGCGGGTGCCCCCACGTACGGCACGGACGTGCCTGTCGAGCTCACCACGCCGACCGGTGCCGCCCTCCTCGCCGCCCTCGCCGGCGGGTGGGGTCCGATGCCCGCCATGCGCGTCGGCCGGATCGGTCGGGGAGCCGGGAGCCGGGAGATCGACGGCCGGCCCAACGTGGTCGAGGTCGTCGTTGGCGAGGCGGCCGCCACCGGCGGCACGAGCCCCGGCCATCCGGTCAGCCTCCTCGAGACCAACGTCGATGACGTGACCGGCGAGACACTGGCGGACACGGTCGCCGCCTTGCTGGCGGCCGGTGCGCACGACGCCTGGGTCACCCCGGTCGTGGGCAAGAAGGGACGTCCCGCCCACGTCGTGTCAGCGCTCACCGACCCGGCTCGCTCGGCCGAGGTGCAAGCGGTGCTGGTGGAGCAGACCGGCACCCTCGGCGTGCGGGTGCAGCAACTCGTGCGGTGGACGGCGGCCCGGGAGCTCGACGAGGTCCATGTCGAGGGTTACCCAGTGCGCGTGAAGCGCTCGCCCGCCGGCCTCAAGGCCGAACACGACGACGTGGTGCACGTCGCCGCCCGCCTCGGTCTCCCCGCCAGGGAAGTCCGCCGGCGGGCGGAGGCTGTCGAGGAGGAGACGGCTCCACCCTCGGACCTTCGACCTCCACCTGAACCTGAACCTGAGGCTAGCTGAGCTGAGATGTCCCCGCGAAATAGGGGATCCGCCGAGAAACGGATGGGGAGCCTCCTCAGTAACTGAGCTCCCGGCAGGAGGAGAAGGCCCGGGAGGTCGTGGAGCGAAGGCTTGTCCCTGGCACGGACATGAGCCGTCCGACGTGTTCCCCGGCGGTGGGTGCCCTCGGGTGCGGGCTGTGTGGCCTTGCCCGGGTGCGACGGGCCCGCGGCTCGCTGCTGGTCTGCCCGTTCTGCGACGCCGTGCGGGGCATCGACTGAACTACCGGCCACCCGAACCGCGCGCACGCGATCCAACTGCGCGCACAGGCAACCGTAGGGGGTCGTGGATGCGCGCGGGTTGATTGATTGCGCGCGGATAGGGGCGTACCGTCCCGACGTGCACCCCCGGCCGTCGGCCAATACGAGCGGATCTGTAACATCTGCGGCACCAGTTGGCTCGTCGACCGACGCCGACGCCGACGCCGGCGCGTCACGAGCCCGTCGGGCCCGCGCCGGGTGTGGGGCGAGACCGCCAAGGACGTCAGGCAGACCTTGGGCGCCGAGACGGACGCCCGCGAGCTGTTCCGCATCTTCCGACAGTGCGGCAACGACGACTTCCAGCAGCACCCGGCCCCAACCCCCGGCCCAACACCCGGCCCCAGCGGCCGGACCCACGCCCGCCGGAGGGACGGCCGCCGGCTGATCGACCTCGCCGGCCCTGCTCCATCAGACCCGGCGAAGGACCACGCCCACCCATCCGTCCTCCGACAGCTCGTCGATCACCGAGCAGCCGGCGTAGGCGCCGGCGACGTGGCGCCACTGTCCGGGGAGCAGCCCGGCCAGCCAGAGCTCGCCGCCGGCCCGTAGCTGGCCGCCGGCGCCCACTTCGCCGCCGGCGCCCACTCCGCTGCCGGCGCCCACTCCGCTGCCGGCGCACAGCTCTCCGCCGCCGGCGTCCACCTGGCCGCCGGGCCGAACCGCCCTGACGACCTCCGGGCCGACCGAGGCGTGCACGCCGGCGGTGAGGTTGACGAGGGCGAGGTCGTGGCCGCCGGCGACGCCGGCGACGGGCGTTGTGGACACCTGGACC
This sequence comes from Actinomycetes bacterium, assembly GCA_021811865.1. The sequence goes on from JAKAQB010000091.1 coordinate 4,317, forward strand.
AGGGAGGCGACGCCGTTGCGGGCGGCGTTGGCCCCCGCAGCGGTGACGGCGGCGGGATCGATGTCGATGGCGATGACGGACCTGGCCCCCAGGCGGGCCGCGACCACGGCCAGGACCCCACTCCCGGTTCCGACGTCGAGGACCGAGCACCCCGCCGGCGGGCGGGCGGCAAGCAGCCGTAGGAGTAGCCGGGTGCTGGCGTGGCTGCCGCTGCCGAAGCACGGGCCCGGGTCGATCTCGACGGTGAGGCCGGCGCCGGCCACCGCCACCGGGCGCCACGCCGGCGCCACGGCGATGCCGGCCACCTCGACGGGGGCTGCGTGCGCCTTCCAGGCGTCGCGCCAGGCGTCGTCGACCTCCTCGACACCGCCGCCGACCTCCGCCGCCACGGTGGAGGTCGCGGCTGGCGTCGGGAACGAGGCGACCAGCGCCACCCGGCCGGGACCGGCCCCTTCCACTGCCACGGCGGTGGCGCCCCGATCCCACAGCTCCAAGGCGGCGAGCTCCTCTTCGGCCGTTCCAACAATCCAGCGGAGGATCCGGTCCACGATCGGCCATCATGGTCCGGTGATCTCGGCGCGCAACCTCAGTGTGGAGGTCGGCGGCCGTCTCACCCTCGAGGCGGCCAGCTTCACGATCCGCGCCGGCGACAAGGTTGGTCTGGTGGGCCGCAACGGTGCTGGCAAGACCAGCCTTCTCAGGGTCCTCGGCGGTGTCGGCCTGCCCGCCGCCGGAGTCGTCGACGTGCACGGCCGGCTCGGGTTCCTCACCCAGGACCCCCGGCAGCTGGCCGGCATCGATGCCGCCACCTCCCTGGCCCACGTCCTGTCCGGCCGCGGCCTCGACGAGCTGGCCGAGTGCATGGAGAAGCTGCGCCTCGCCTTGGAGGAGAGCCCGACGGAGCGAGCTGCGGCCCGCTACGGCCGGGCCGAGGAGGCCTTCGCCGGCGCCGGGGGTTATGCCGCCGAATCGGAGGCCCGTGCGCTCCTCGCCGGGCTCGGCCTCGAGCCGTCCCGGGCCGACTTGCCCGTCGGCGTGCTCTCGGGTGGCCAAAGGCGCCGCGTCGAGCTGGCCCGGATCCTCTTCGGCGGGAGCGACGTGCTGCTCCTCGACGAGCCGACCAACCACCTCGACGTCGACGCCAAGACGTGGCTGATGAACTTCCTCGCCTCCTACCGTGGGGCTCTGCTCGTCGTCAGCCACGACATCGAGCTCCTCGACGAGGCCATCACCCGGGTGCTCCACCTAGACGAGGGCACCCTTGTCGAGTACAAGGGCACCTACAGCCAGTACCGGGACGCTCGCGCCCGCGACGAGGTCCGGCTGGCCAAGCTGGCCGAACGCCAGCAGGCGGAGATCAAGCGCCTCTCCGACCTGGCCGAGTCGATGCGCCACCAGACGGCCAAGCGCGCCCGCATCGCCAAGTCCCTCGACAAGCGCGTCGGCCGGCTCCAGTCGGCGGCGGTGGAGGCGCCCACCCGCAGGGACCGCGCCTACCGGGTGCGCTTCCCCGAGCCGCCCCGCCCCGGGCGGGTGGTGGTGGGGGCCGACGACCTGTCACAGGCTTACGGCGGCCCGCCGGTCTTCGAAGGTGTGAGCTTCGCCGTGGAGCGGGGCGAGCGCCTCCTCGTGATGGGATTGAACGGGGCTGGCAAGACCAGCCTCCTGCGCATCCTCACCGGCCGCGCCACCCCGGCCGCGGGCTCGTACCGGTGGGGGCTGGGCGTTTCGGCGGGGTACTACGCCCAGGAGCACGAGGGCATACGCCCCGGAGCCACCGTCCTCGACCACCTCCGCGAGCTGTCGAGCGCGCCCGTGACGGAGCTGCGCGGGTTGCTCGGGATGTTCGGGTTGGTCGGCGAGATCGCCTTGCAGGACGCGGGGACTCTCTCCGGCGGGGAGAAGACCAAGCTGGCGCTGGCTCAGCTCGTCGCCGGGCGCCACAACCTGTTGCTGCTCGACGAGCCGACCAACAACCTCGACCCGCCGTCGCGGGAGGCTGTCGGCCGGGCGCTTTCGGCCTGGCCGGGGGCGATGGTGCTTGTCAGCCACGACGTCGGCTTTGTCGCCGAGCTCGCCCCCGACCGGGTGCTGCTCCTGCCCGACGGCACCCTCGACGCGTGGAGCGACGACCTGCTCGAGCTCGTGGCGATGGCGTGAGACAACGGAGGAGACCGTGACCAACCAGCTCGTGCCGACGCGGCGGACCAACCTCAGGCGCCACCACGACCGGGCCAGCTACGCCCGCGCCGACATCGACGCCATCCTCGACGAGGGCATGATCTGCCACGTGGCGGCGTGCGTCGACGGCGTGCCGTGGATGATCCCGACCGCCTACGGCCGCGATGGTGACGTGCTGTACCTGCACGGCGCCTCCGGAAACCACCTGCTGAAAGTTGCCGGTGAAGGTGGCGAGATCGTCGTGACGGTGAGCCTGCTCGACGGGATGGTGCTTGCCCGTTCGACGTTCAATCATTCATTCAACTACCGGTCGGTGGTGGTGTTCGGCCGGGCCGAGGATGTGACCGACCCCGCCGAGAAGGCCCACGCCCTCGACGTGATCGTCGACCACCTGCTGCCGGGTCGCAGCAAGGAAGCCAGGCCCCCGACCGACGCCGAGCTGCGCAAGACGGCGGTCGTTCGCCTGGCGGTCCGGGAGGCGTCGGCCAAGATCCGCACCGGACCGCCCAAGGACGACGAAGCCGACCTCGGGCTGCCCGTCTGGGCGGGGGTGCTGCCGCTGCGGACCGTCGCCGGGGCGCCGCAACCCGACGCCGGCAACCAGCCGGGGGTTCTCGAGAGCGCCGGCCTGACACAGCCCGGCCGCTGGGGGAGCCCGCTCCGATGAGCCGTGTCCTCGCCCCCGGCGTCGTGGAGATCGACACCCTCCTAGGGGGGTGGGAGCGGGTGACCGCCGGCTACCTGATCGAGGGCCCCGCCCCCCTGCTCGTCGAGACGGGAAGCCAGACGTCGGTCCCCGCCCTGCTTGCCGCCTTGGAGGCCCACGGTGTCGCCGCCGGCGACCTCGCCGGCGTTGCCGTCACCCACATCCACCTCGACCACGCCGGCGGGGTCGGCGACGTGGCAAGGGCGTTCCCCCGGGCCACGGTGTACGTGCACGAGAAGGGCGCCCGACACCTCGCCGACCCGTCCCGGCTGGTGGCCTCCGCCGCCATTGTCTACGGCGATCTCCTCGACAGCCTCTACGGCCGGCTCGAGCCGACGCCGGCCGAGCGCCTGCACGTCCTGCACGACGGCGAGGAGATCGTCGTCGGGCCGGGCCGGGTCCTCACGACGATCGACTCGCCCGGCCACGCCAAGCACCACCTGGCGCTCATGGACACCGACAGCGGACTGCTGTTCGCCGGCGACGCCGCCGGCGTCCGGCTCCCCGACGCCGGCGTCCTCTGGCCGGCGACGCCGCCGGCCGACTTCGACCTCGAGCTGGCGTGCCGGTCGCTGCAGCGGTTCCGGGACCGCAACCCGGCCGGCGTGGCCCTGGCCCACTACGGGTTGCTGCCAGAGCCGATGGCGATGCTCGACGAGGCGGAGGACAGCTTGCGGCGGTGGGCGGCTACGGCCGAGACGGCGTGGAGGCAGGGCAGGGACATCGCCCAGGCACTCGAAGCGGAGCACGGCCTGGCGGCGGACATCGACCCTGACGCCCGCGAGCGCATGCAGACGCTCAACGGCGTGCACTCCAACGCCGCCGGGCTCCGCCTGTGGCTGGAACGCGAGCACGGCGGATCCCCACCGTCCCACTGATCGCGCTCGGAACCCGCCGGCACCACGGTTCCCTATCGTGCCTCGTGCCGCCCGGCAAGGGCATTTCGACCCTATGCGTGCTGCCGCCCACCCCGGCAGGCTGCCCGCGTGCCCCTCGATCGCAACGGCCTGCAGATCCTTTCCCGGGACCAGTGCCTGGAGCTCCTGGCGGTCCGATCCATCGGGCGGATCGGACTCAGCCGTGACGCCCTCCCGACGATCCTGCCGGTCAACTACCGCGTCGTGGACGACGACGTCCTCTACGCCACCGGCACGGGCACCAAGTCGCTCGCCGCCATCCACCACCAGGTCGTCGCCTTCGAGGTGGACGATGCCGACAGCGAGCGGGAGATCGGGTGGAGCGTGGTCGTGGTGGGCATCCCCCGGGAGCTCGACGACCGGGACCTGCGCCTGGAGGAGGCCCGGGAGCTCGGGCTGCATCCCTGGATCGGCGAGCGGGCCCCGTTCCTGTACCGGCTGGCGACCGATCGGATCTCCGGCCGGCGGCTGGTGGCCAGGGACGTGCCGCCCGGGGCCCGCGGCGGGGCAGGGTCCCGGCCGGCCCGCACCCCTGGCGCACGCCGCCGCCCTCCCCCCGCCCAACCCTCTACGCCTGGTCCGTCCCGGCGCTGACATAATGGGAGCGGTGTCCTACCACCGGGTGCGGGACGTCGACAAGCTCTATGCCCTGTTCGATGCCGTGCTGGTCATCGAGTCCGACCTCGACCTGGCCCGCCTGCTGCGGCGGACAGTCCGGGCCGCCGTCGAGTTGGTCGGGGCGCGCTACGGAGCCCTCGGAGTCATCGCCCCGGACGGCCAGGGCCTGTCGGAGCTCGTCTACGAGGGCATGGACGACGACGCCATCAAGGTGATCGGCCACCTGCCCGAGGCCCGGGGGATCCTCGGGCTGCTGGTCCGGGAACCCCACCCGATCCGGCTGGCCGACCTGTCGGCGCACCCGGCGTCGGCTGGGTTCCCGCCCGGGCACCCGCAGATGGCGAGCTTCCTCGGGGTGCCGGTACGGGCGCGGGGTGAAGTGTTCGGAAACCTGTACCTGACCGAGAAGATCGCGGCCGCCGAGTTCACGGAGGAGGACGAGCAGCTCGTGGTGGCGCTGGCGTCAGCGGCCGGCACCGCCGTGGACAACGCCCGGATGTACGCCCGCGTCCGCCAGCTGACGCTCACCGAGGACAGGGAGCGCATCGCCCGGGACCTGCACGACACCGTCATCCAGCGAATCTTCGCCGTTGGCCTGTCCTTGCAGGCTCTGGATGGACGGGTGTCCTCCGATCCGCAGCTCGCCGAACGCCTCCACGACGCCGTCGACGAGCTCGACGAGACCATCCGCCAGATCCGCACCACGATCTTCGCACTGGAACCGCCGCCCACGGCGGTCGCCATGCTCCGCAGCGAAGCCCTCGGCGTCTGCACCGAATCCAGCCGCAGCCTCGGCTTCGAGCCGACCATCCGGTTCGAGGGAGCGGTCGACGCCGTGGCCACCCACATCGGGATCGACGGGCTCGCCACCCTGCGCGAGGCGCTCTCCAACGTCGGCCGCCATGCGCAGGCGAGCCACGTCGTCGTGACCCTCGCTGCCACCGGGGGCGAGCTGTCGCTGACCGTCGCCGACGACGGCGTCGGCTTCCGCCCGGTGGAGTCCGCCGGCCACGGGCTGGCCAACATGGCGCGGCGGGCCGAGGCGCTCGGCGGTCGGTTCCGGATCGCCACCCGCCCCGAGGGGGGGACGCTCGTCGAGTGGCGGGTGCCGCTGGCGGCCTGACCCAACCGGTCCCCGCCCGCCGGCGCGCCCTGCTCGTGACGTCGGTGACCCCGGCGCGGCGCGAGGCATCCCAGATCAGGAAGACTCGGTGGTATGACCGTGAGAGTCTTCCTCCTCGACGACCATGAGCTCGTGCGGCGGGGCATCCGGGACCTGCTCGACCGGGAGGACGACCTCGAAGTCGTCGGCGAGGCGGCCAGCGCCGACGAGGCGTTGCTGCGCGTCCCGCCGGCCCGCCCCGACGTGGCCCTCCTCGACGTGCGCCTCGGTGACGACGCCGAGGGGATGAGCGGGATCGAGGTGTGCAGGGAGATCCGTTCGGCGCACCCCGAGGTGGCGTGCGTGATGCTGACGAGCTTCGCCGACGACGACGCCCTCTTCGCCTCGATCATGGCCGGCGCCGCCGGCTACCTCCTCAAGCAGGTCCGGGGCCAGGACCTGGTGGGCGCCATCCGCCGGGTGGCCCACGGCGACAGCCTCCTCGACCCGGCCGTGACCGCTCGGGTCCTCGAGCGGCTCCGCCAGCCTGCCGCCACCGACCCGCTCGCCGGCCTGAGCCCTCAGGAGCGGCGCATCCTGGAGCTCATCAGCGACGGGCTCACCAACCGCCAGATCGCCGCCCAGATGTACCTCGCGGAGAAGACCGTGAAGAACTACGTCTCCCGCCTGCTCGCCAAGCTCGGCATGTCCCGTCGCAGCGAGGCCGCAGCCTTCGCCGCCCGCGTCGACGAGCGCTCCCATCACGAGCGGGTCGTGCCCGGCGTCGACGAGCGCTCCCGTCACCAGCGCTGATCGGGCGCGCGTCGGTCGGCGACCGCCCAAGGGATCACACGCCGGCGCCGCCCCCGCCGCCAGCACCCTCCCGTCGACGCCGGCCATCCCGCGCGCCGGGACCGAGCGGCCCCGGCACGCGGCCCGGGTGCGGAGGGAGTGGGATTTGAACCCACGGTGCCCAAAGGACACAACGGTTTTCGAGACCGTCCGATTCGGCCGCTCTCGCATCCCTCCTCGCAGGTCAGAGCATATGGGATGCGGTACCAAGACCGAGTACAAGCCGGGGTACTGCGGCTGCGGGTCAACGTCGGCAACAACCCGGCCACCGGCCGCCCCGTCCAACGCTCGCGCAACGTGCGCGGCGGGGTGCGGGTCGCGGAGCGGGAGCTCGCCCCGACCAAGACAGGGCGGGTGCGCCGCCTCTCGCTCGACACCCGCACCCTCGAGTTGCTCGCCGGCTACCGCACGCAGGCTGAGGGCTGGGCCGGCGAGGCCCGCATCGTCCTCGCCGAGGGCGGGTTCGTGTTGAGCCTCGACCCGTCCGAGGTCTCGCCGCTCGAGCCCGATACCATCACCGCCGGCTTCACCCGCTCGGCCCGCCGCGTCGGCGCGACGCTGCGCTTCCACGACCTGCGCCATGAGCGCCGCGCTGCTCATCAAGTGAGACACTGTTTGTCAACCCCCAGTCAGCCAGCGATTCCTCGCAGGTCGCTCGAGGACTCAGGCGGCAGCCCGAGCCGATGGTCCGGGGGCAAGTCCAAGGGCACGGTTCCGATTCGCCACGTGACGCCTCTCG
>JAKAQB010000092.1 GCA_021811865.1 Actinomycetes bacterium
AGCACCTCGCCGGCCCGTAGCCCGCAGAACACCATGAGCCCGGCGATCGCCCGGTCCCGAAGGCTCCGGAGGCTTCCCACGAGTGCGGTGAGCTCCCGGCGGTCGAGCGATCTCGGCAGGCGGCGGGGCTCTCGCAGGCGCAACGGCGAGCGGTAACGGGGGCGGCGGTCCACGTGTGCGAGCAGCCCGGCGCGCTCCCCGACCGTGAGACGTCTCGCCTCTTTGCCCTTGGGCACCGGATTGCGGGCCTCGGGGTCGCGCATCTGGCGGAACGAGAACATGCCCGCGATCGCCGCCAGGCGGTGGTTGATCGTGGCCGGCGCGTAGCCATTGGCACGCTGGCCGTCCATGCGCACCACATTGGGGCCTGGCCGTCCCGGCACGCTCGCCTGGCGACACGCCGCCAGGAACCGCAACAGCACGTCGGTGGTCACCGCGTCGAGTTCGATCGCTTCGTCTTTGAGCCACCGGCAGAACGGGAGCAACGAGAAGGCGTAGGCGCGGACGGTCTGTGGCGAGTAGTTCCGATCCGCGAGGTAGCCGAGGTAGTCGTTCGCAAGGACGACCGCGTCGCTTGTGGGGCCGGGCCCGATCCGCCACGCTCCTCCGCCACGCACGACCCTCAGCTTGTCTGTCATGGGACATCAGTAACGCGCGACGTCCCTGTCGAGAACAAGGGGCAAAGCCTGTGGATCTGTGGAAGTGCTCATCCACAAGATCAACAGTATCCACAGCCTACCGCTACCCCTCGCCGTATTGGCCGGTCAACAGGCTTAACCGGCCACCGTCCCGATCGAGGGCCGGGCACCGATCTCCTCCAGACGCTCGGTGAAGCGCACGGAGGTGAGCTGCCTGCCTGGGTTCAACCGGTCGAAGCAACACGGGTTGTTCCATCTGATTGTAGAAGAGCGTTGAGGGCCTCTGCTGGAGTACGCCAACCGAGCGTCTTTCGGGGGCGCCCGTTGAGAGTGAAGGCAACCGCGTCGAGGTCGTCACGGTCCCAGCGGTAGAGATCGGTGCCCTTCGGGAAGTACTGGCGCAAGAGCCCGTTCGTGTTCTCGTTCGTTCCACGCATCCATGGCGAATGGGGGTTGGCGAAGTAGACGGCGAGGCCGGTGTCGATCCGGAGCTTCGCGTGTTGGGCCATCTCGGTGCCCTGGTCCCAGGTGAGAGATCTCCGCAGGTGCTCTGGGAGCGTCGTGATCTTGCCGGCGATAGCATCACGGACCGCCTCGGCACCATGGCCGGCGAGCGGCGGCCCGTTCTTCACCTTCTGTCCTCGGTGGCCCTCCATGGGCGGCAGGTGGAGCAGCATCGTGTAGCGCGTGGTGCGCTCGACGAGGGTGCCGATCGCGGACTTGTCGAGCCCGATGATGAGGTCACCCTCCCAGTGCCCTGGGACGGCGCGGTCCTCGGCTTCTGCTGGTCGTTCGGAGATCATCACCTCGGGGGTGATGTAGTTCTTCCCCCGCCCCTTCGCGCGCGCTCTTGGAACACGCAGCGCCCTCCCGGTCCGAAGGCAGGTCACGAGCTCGCGCTTGAGCGCTCCACGGCCTTGGACGAAGAGCGACTGGTAGATGGCCTCGTGGGAGATGCGCATAGTCTCGTCGTCGGGGAAGTCGAGCGGGAGGCGCTTCGCGATCTGCTCGGGGCTCCATGCCCTTGCCCACCGGCGATCCTCGCGCGGCCCGTGACGCCGACCCTTGAAACGAACGGTGGGACCTTCGACCGCCGTGCCGTCAGGCCGGGTGACGAGACCCGACAGGCGGTCCTCGACGTAGGCGCGGAGTTTCTCGTTGTGGGCGAGCCGCGCTTGCTTCGGACGCTTCCTGCGGCGCTCTGCATGCCACTGGGCAACCGTCGCCCGGTAGCCCGAAGAGTCCGCACGCGTGGCCGCGTTGCGGCGCAGCTCCCTCGAGATCGTCGACGGCTCGCGGCCGAGGTGGCGCGCGATCTCCCTCACCCCCGAACCACGAGCCCGCTCGATCGCGATCTCCTCGCGCTCGGCGAGCGAGAGGTATCGGCCGGACGCGGGGGCGAGACTGATCGGGCACATCCCGCCAGCCTCGCGGAACCACCTGGTGCCGACGGGGACCGACACCCCTGCAGCGATCGCAGCTTCCTCGGTCGTCGCCCCTCTCGCGATCTGGCGCCAGAAGCGCTCGAGCTGATCACGTTGCCAGCCTGGCGGGTGTCCTGGCGAGTGCAACTTGCCTCGCATCGCCCAGGTCGCCCTTCGCTGGCTCTGCCTGGTCGCCACTTGCTACCTCCGTCATTGAGGTGTTGCGACGACCAGTTGAATCCGCTGTTGAGCGACGCTTCCCATGCCCACGAAACGGTGATGCAACGCCAGTCAGCGTGATGACGATCTGAAGCGCCGGCGTGGTTGCGTTGTCGCAGGACGCGGCGACAACGTGAGGAGGTCCGAGAAAGGCAAGGACCCCCTCGCTCCATCTCTTGGCAGAGCGCGAGGGGGTCCTCTGGCATGCCCGGAGGCATCTGGTGCTCAGCGTAGAGAACGATCCGATCCGCGTCGATGCCGCGCTGCGAGCTGGTCTTCTCGCCTGCCCGCACTGTGCTGGTGAGCTCCGGCCGTGGGGCAGCGCACGGCCCCGTGTGCTGCGACGTCGGAAGAGTGAGGAACGACTCCGCCCGCGGCGCTCGCGCTGTCGCTCCTGCGAGAAGACGTCGGTGCTGCTCCCCGACGTCGCGCTCCTCCGTCGGGTCGATGAGGCGGCGGTGATCGGCGCAGCGCTCTTCGAGGCTGCAGCGGGCGGTGGTCAGCGCAGGATCGCCGCCGTGCTCGGCCGTCCGAGAGAGACCGTGCGGGGTTGGCTCCAACGCTTCGCGGCGCGTGCCGAGCGGGTCCGGGCGCACTTTTCCTCCTGGGCCCTCGCGCTCGACGCCCGCCTCGACGAGATCGAGCTGCGCTCGACGCCGCTTGCCCGGGCGCTCGAGGCGATCGGCCTCGCGACTCGCGCCGCGAGCATCCTGCTCGGTCCCCGCCCGCCGTGGTCGTGGGCGGCCGCGCTCACCGGCGGGATGCTCCTTTCCAACACGAGCTCGCCCTTTCCGGTCCCGCACTGAGCGGCGAACCTCCTCTCCTTGCACTATCCGTGCCTGAAGAGGAGGAGAACAAGTGCCCATCGACGAACCACGATGCCGGCGCGACCGGGCGGAGGACATCGCGCTGTTCCGCTACGCGCTCGTGCGCGAGGCAGCAGATAAGAAGCTGTCTCGCACCGGGCGGGGACGGCTCGTGCGCCTGCTCGCGGAGGCGACCCACACCGGACCCGACGGGACCCCGGTCACCGTCTCGCGCCCGACCCTCGACCGCTGGATCCGCACCTATCGCGCCGGAGGCTTTGCCGGGTTGCGCCCGACGCCGCGGCGCGTCGAGCCCCGCACGCCGGCAGGACTGCTCATGCTGGCCTGCGACCTGCGACGTGAGGACCCGTCGCGCACGGCCGCGCACATCGCCCAGATGCTCGAGGCGAGCCACGAGTGGTCGCCTTCCCCGCGAACCCTCCAGCGCCACTTCGCCGCCCTCGGCCTCAGCCGTGCCGCGCTCACCGGCCAGAACGTCGCCTTCGGCCGCTTCGAGGCGACCCGCCCGAACGAGCTCTGGGTGGGCGACGCGCTCCACGGGCCGGTGGTCGGCGGCAAGAAGGCGATCCTGTTCGCCTATCTGGACGACCACTCCCGCCTCGTCTGTGGCCACCGTTGGACCTATGCCGAAGACGTCCTCTCGGCCGAGGCGGCGCTCAGGCGGGGTGTCCTCAGTCGGGGCGCCCCTGAGACCGTCTATCTGGACAACGGCTCGAGCTTCGTGTCAAAGCAGCTGCTACGGGCCCTTGCGGTGCTCGGCGCCCGCCTGGTCCACAGCAAGCCGCGGCGCCCGGAAGGCCGCGGGAAGGTGGAGAGATTTTTTCGCACGGTGCGCGACCAGTTCCTCGTCGAGGTCGTGCACTCGGAGATCTCCTCCCTCGAGGTCTTGGAGGAGCGCTTCGTCGCCTGGACCGAGCGCGTCTATCACCGCCGGATCCACTCCGAGACGGGTGAGACGCCGCTCGAGCGCTTCGGCAAGCTCGGGCCTCCCGTCATCCCGCCCGAGTCGCTCGTCCGCGAGGCGTTCTTGTTCTCTGAATGGCGGACAGTTACCAAGACCGCGACCGTGTCGCTGTTCGCCAACCACTACGAGGTGGATGCCGCCCTCGTCGGGCGGCGCGTCGAGCTCGTCTTCGACCCCTTCGACCTCGAGCACATCGAGGTCCGCTACATGGACACCTCCTTCGGACAGGCGGTGCCCCAGAAGATCGGCCGGCACTCCCATCCGATGGCGCGTCCCGCTCCCGAGCCGGGGCCACGGACGGGAATCGACTACCTCGGCCTCATCGAGGAGCACCACCGCACCGAGGTCGCGACCGAGATCGGCTCCACCCGCTACGCGGAGCTCGGCGATCTCGAGGCCGGCGGGGAGGAGCGATGATCGAGCAGGTCCGCTCCCACTTCGGCTTCTCGAAGATGCCCTTCGGCAAGGACCTCTCGCCCTCGGTGCTCCATCGCCACGAGGGGCATCGCGAAGCGGTCGCCCGGATCACCTTCCTCGTCGCCGAGCAGGCGATCGGCGTCGTGACCGGCGAGGTCGGATCGGGGAAGACCGTCGCGGCCCGAGCCGCGGTCGCCGAGCTCGAGGCGTCCCGGCACACCCTCGTCTACCTCCCGAACCCGGCCGTCGGCGCGCGCGGGCTCTACGCGGAGATCGTGGCGCACCTCGGCGGTGAGCCCCGGTTCCACAAGGCCGCCCTCATCAGGCAGGCGACCGAGCTGCTCGGAAAGGAGTCAGCCGAACGGGGCCGGCGAGTCCTCCTCGTCGTCGACGAGGCGCACCTGCTCGATCCCGGCCAGCTCGAGGAGCTCCGCCTGCTCACCAATGCCGAGCTCGACTCAAAGAGCCCCTTCGCGCTCCTGCTCCTCGGCCAGCCGGCCCTGCGGGCGCGTCTTCGTCTCGGGAGCTTCGCGGCTTATGTCGCGCGCGGGACTATGTCGCGTTGTCACTGGAGCGTCCCGGTCGACGGGCAGGAGCGACAAGCACTCGGCGACATAATCACAGCTCCTCCAGGAAGGCGAGGAGCTTGTCCGGCGGGTGATAGCGGCGGGGACGAGCGCTGCCGGGAGCGGTCCGGGCGAGAGCCCGCTCCTTGAGCGCCATGTCGGCGTGAAGGTAGATGTTCGTTGACTGCAGGCTGGAATGTCCGAGCCAGAGGGCGATCGTGGTGATGTCGACGCCGCTCTCGAGAAGCCTCATGGCCGCCGTATGTCTCAGGGTGTGCGGGGCGAGCCGTTTGCGAGTGAGCGAGGGGCAGCGTTCCGACGCTCCCGACGCGTGCTTGATGATGAGGCGCCAGATCGCGCTCCGGGTGAGCTGGCGGTCGGAACCCCGGCTTGGGAAGAGGGGGTCCTCGGGGCGCCCTTGACGACGTCGCATCCAGATCCGCAGCACGTCGACCGTCTCCTTGGTCAAGGGAGTGCAGCGCTCCTTGCGTCCCTTGCCCCAGCAGCGGACGTGCGCGCCGGAGCCCAGCTCGACGTCCTCGACCCGAAGAGCCGCCAGCTCCGAGACCCGTAGCCCGGTCTGCACCGCGAGGAGCATGAGGGCGTGGTCCCGCTGGCCAGTCCACGTCCTGCGATCAGGGCTCGCCAGGAGCGCGTCGACCTCGGCGCGCGTGAGGTAGCAGACCACCGCGTTGTCGAAGCGTTTCTCGGGGATGGCGAGGACGCGTTGGATGAGATCTGCCTGCTCGGGATGACGGAGGGCCGCGAACTCGAAGAAGGAGTGAATGGCGCTCAGCCGGGCATTCCGAGTCCGCACGCTGTTCCCCCTCACCGTTTCGAGGTGGCGGAGGAACGCGCCGACCCTGACAGCGTCGATGTCTGTCCACTCCAGCTTGGCCGGCGTCGTGCCGGTGGCATCGGCAAGGTAGGTAAAGAGGAGGCGGAACGCGTCGCGGTACGCGGCGACGGTGTGCGGGCTGGCATGGCGCTGGCGGATGAGCCGATCGCCGAAGAAGGCCTGCACGGTCGGGGCGAGCGTCGTCATGACTCACCTCCAGGGCCAGCTTCGAGGCGCCGCGCAGCGAGGGCGAGGAGCTCGGGCACGGCCTGCTGATACCAGTAGGTCGCCTTGGGGTCGACGTGACCGAGGTAGGTCGACAGCGCCGGAAGCTGCGCCTCGACGTCGACCGCGTCGCGATGCCAAGCGAGCATGGTCGAAACGACGAAGCGATGGCGCAGGTCGTGCAGCCTCGGCGGACGGCCGTGGTGTCGCTGTTCGAGAGCCGTCGCCCGGCGCAGCGTGGCGAACACGGCCTGGACCGAGCTCTGGGCGAGGCGCCCACCTCGGACGCTCACGAAGAAGCTCGGCGTGCTCGGACGAGGACAGAGCCGGTCACGCCGCTCCGCGTAGTTGGACAGGGCATCGACGGCAGTGGCGTGAAGGGGCACAAGACGAGACCTGCCGTTCTTCGCGAAGCGGACGAGGAGCGTCTCCTCGACGAAACAGACGTCACTTCGGTCGAGCCCGGCGGCTTCGCCGTAGCGGAGCCCGGTGCAGGCGAGCAGGCCGATCAGCGTCTCGTAGGTCGCTGCCTTGAGCGGCGGCTCGAGCGAGCGAGCTGCCGCCATGAGCGCTGAGATCTCCGCGTCGCTGTAGATGTAGGGAGTCGTCCTCTGGTAGCGAGCCGGAAGGAGATCGACAGCCGGCACCTCGGTCCGCGGGTCGACCGCCGACAGGTACTCGGCGAAGAGCCGCGCCATCGTCAGACGTTGTCGCTGCCGGATCGGGCTGCTCGTTGGTCGTGACTGGGCCCACTCGAGCGCCAGGTCGCCGGTGAGCACCCCGGCGCCGTGGTCGTCGAGCCAGGTGACAAAGTCGCGAAGGATGGCGTCTTGACCGGCGAGCTTGTAGCCGAGCGCTCGGCGGATCGCAAGGTACTCTGCGACGCGCTGCTCGAGCCCGCTCACTTGTTCGCTCCAGGCCATGGCTGCGCGAGGCCGGAGAGCGCACGGTGATCGACCTTCGCGTACAAGGACGTGACGCTCACGCTGCGATGGCGCAAGAGCTGGGCGATCTCGCTCATGGACGCGCCCTCACGGAGGAGCTCGGTCGCCACCGTATGGCGGAGACGGTGGGGCCCGTGCGGCATGAGCCCGGACCGCACGCTCGCTGCTCGCACGATCCCCCCGATCGCCTGGCGCGACAGTCCCTGGCGAGGAGCGCAAGAGCGAACGAACACGTGTCGGTCGACGCAATGAGGACGGCCGTGGCGCAGGTAGGCGACCAGAGCATCGCCGACGTCGGCGGGCAAGGGAAGGCGGTCCTCTCGCGGCCCCTTGCCGCGGACGCGCAGCTCTCCTGCTACCCAGTCGACGTCGTCGAGCCGCAAAGAAGCCACCTCGCCAGCACGCAGGCCGAGTCGGGCGAGCAGGGTCAAGATCGCGAAGTCACGGATCCCGACCGGTGCCGTGCGATCGCATCCTTGAAGGAGCCGTTCGACGTGCTCGCTCGAAAGCGAGCGCGGGAGATCTTCTCGTCGGCGAGCGACGGTCGGCACTGCCGCAGCGAGCTTCCGATCGGTCAGGCCCGCCGTGTAGAGGAAGCGCAGCAGGGCCCTCATCCCGCTCACCACCGTCTGCATCCCAGCCACGCTCAGCTCCGGACTACGGGCCAGCACGAAGCCGGTGACGTCGCTCGGAGAGAGCTCGGCCAGGCTCGCCTCGAGAGGCAGAGAGCACGTGCTGAGGAAACGTCGTGCGACGCACAAGTAGCCGCGTGCCGTCCCCTCTCCCAGCCCGCGCTCGTTCGCCAAGTGCCGATGGAACTGCTCGAGGACGCCGTCCAGCACGGTCGTCGGTGAGACCGGAGGCGCATAGATCTGCAGGTGCTCGAGGTAGTTGAGCAATGGGCCAAGACCGCGACGCGTCAGCTTCGTCGAGTAACCCTCCGCCCGTCGCGCCTGCAGGAACTCGTTGAGAACTGCAGGCGTCAGGTCAGCCAGCTGGAGCCCGACAGCGCCGAGCCAGCGATCGAGGTGGCCGAACAAGGCGCGCTGCCCGGCCAGCCCGCTCGATACGTAGCCGTGGGCGACAAGGCGCGCGACGAATCCGTCCTTGAACGGTGCCAAGGGTCCAACGAGCCCGAGGGGTGGGTCGCATCGTGTCATGGGTTCCTCCGATCGGTCCGGGATTGCGACCGGAAGATCGTCGACGATGCTGACCGTTATGTCGCGCTGAGCGCGGCCTCCGCCGTGAAGGACTTCTTGCTCCAGTGACAACGCGACATAGTCCCGCGCGCGACATAAGCCGCGTTATGTGGAAGTCCACATAACGCGGCGCTCGACCAACGCGTCCAGCTCCGCTACGCGATCCCGCCGATGAGCCCCGAGGAGACCGCGAGCTACGTCGGCCACCACGTGAAGCTCACCGGGAGGTCGGACACGCTCTTCTCCGACGACGCCCTGGCGCGCATCCACCAGGCCGGGAGGGGACTGCCGCGAGCGGTGAACAATCTCGCCCGCCAGGCCCTCGTCGCCGCCTTCGCGAACCGCAGCGCCATCGTCGACGAGAAGGCCGCGCGCCAGGCGATCAATGAGACCGGCGGCGAGTGATGCCGGCGACAACGCGAGGACCACCGTCCTCACGGCCGATGTCGGCGGCGACAACACGATCAGGAACGGTCATTACCGAGAGCGTCGGTCCGGTGATCATCCTGTCCGGCGGTCAACATCCGCCCAGGTCGCCACCGGCGACGTGTACTACCCCGACGTGATGGTTGCCCGGGGGAAGGCTGCTGACGTGCAGTACGAGACTGACGCCACCATCGTCATCGAGGTGCTTTCCCCAACCACCAGGTCCCAGGATCGTCGCGAGAAGGTCCGCTCGTACAGCACGCTTCCCTCGATCACGCACTATGCGGTGGTGGAGCCCGACGTGCGTCGGATCGAGGTAGCCCATTGGGATGCCGACCGGAAGCTGGCCTGGTCCACGCTTGGCCCCGGCGACCAGCTCCACACCCCCTACGGCACTTGGAACGTGGACGACATCTACGACATCTACGACATCTACGACGCGGTGGACTCGCTCGCCACAACCTGAGCGCGCCGCGCGTGTCACCGCTCGATCGAGACGGCATCGGCGACCGGCTCAGGCGGCTCGGTCGCGGCTGTCCGCATGAGTGCTCCGAGCCGCTGGGCGATGGCTTGGTCGCGCTCTGCCGTGGCGTGCTGGTACCGGAGAGCGACGGTCGGCGTCGAGTGCCCGAGCCGCTCCATGATCTCGCGCAGCGTCGCGCCCGCGTGGGCCGCCCAGGTAGCACCGGAGCCACGCAGGTCGTGGAGGTGAAGTGCGCTCACCCCGGCCGCGTGGCAAGCCGCTGCCCAGCGTGGCCGGAACTTGGTCCGGCGCAGCGGATGCCCTTCCGGCGAGGTGAGCACGAGCGCCTCCGGCTCGGACGCGACGAAGTGGGTGAGGTGGTCCTCGAGCACCGGGACGAGGTCGGGGGGGATCGCGACACGGCGAACGCCCGCGGCGCTCTTCGGAGGGCCGAACACGATCTGTCCACCAGCCAACTCCACCGCCTGCTCCTCGACCGCTATCACCCGATGCAGCAGGTCGACACGGCCTCGCCGCAGCCCGGCGAGTTCACCGTGGCGAAGAGAGCAGTACGCGGCGAGGAGCACCATCGCCCGGAAGCGCTCATCGATCGCGGCCGCGATTCGGGCGACCTCCTCGGGCATCGCCACCGGGCGCTCGGGCGAGCGCTCGGTGCCCGCCCCTTTTGCCCGGCATGGATCCGAGCGGAGTCGTCCGTCCTCGACGGCCTGGGAGCAGATGGCGCGGGCCAGGCGGTACGCCTTGGCCGGTTGCGTGGAGCCTGGGTGCGTGGCTGTCTACTCGACAAACCACGTACGGAACAGCTCCGGGGAGAGCTCGGTGAGCGCCTTGGCGCCGAGGACGGGCTCGAGCCACCGCCGCCAAAGGAGTCCGTACAGCCCTCGCGTCGAAGGCCGAAGGTCGGGCTGGTGAGCCAGCCAGCGCGTGCCGTAGGCGCCGAAGGTCTCGAGTCCGAGGTCGTGTGGTCCTCGACTTCGCGGGCAAGGCGTGGGCGCTGACGGGCGGGATGAGCTCCGGCGACTACCCGAGCGAGGCGCTCGAGGACGTGGCGCTCGTCGGCGACGCAGGGATCGCCGAGGAGCCGGTCGCGCGAAGCGGCGCTGGCCCCGGACGCGCCAGGGCGGGGTGAGGCACATGGGCCGGCAGGGGTGCGTGGCGGGTGGTCGCGCGCTGGCGCCCGATCTGGAGCTCGCCGATGAGAGAGGCGCAGGATGAAGATCATCGAGCTCGTGGCCGACAACAGCCGTGAGCTTCGCCGATCTCGTCGAGGCGATCCGTACCTCGGGCCGCGTGCTGGCCGAGGTCGCCGGGCACAGCGAGCACCCCGATCGGGTGGCGGCGGTCGCGTCCGAGGTCGCCGGTTGTTTCGCTGCCGATAGCGAGGAGGCGCTCTTGGTCTCGGCGATGGAGGTCGAGTGCTGGATCCTTCCTCTGCTCGGCGGGCTCGGCCGTCTCGTCGGGGAGATCCTCGCCAGTGGGCGCCACGCGAAGGGCGGTACGTCGACTTCGATCTCGAAAAGCGGTGGCGCCAGTCGTTCCGTGGCTTCGGGGTCCATCAGCTCCCGCGATGCTGCGGCGCGCAGTACGAGCTCCCACGCCTAGGAGCGTGGGTCCGAATCGGCCAACATGCCGGCTCCGACTCGAGGGGGTCTTGGGCTCGCCATGACAAGTCTGGCCTCAACGGCGGAATGGGTCGGGATGGGGAGCTGAAGAGGCCAACGGGGGTGCCCGCTCGGGCTCAGGTGAGCCCGAGCGCCAACGTCCCGCCTGCGTTGGCGAGCTTGCGCAGGTTGTGGCATACCGCATGGAGAGTCCACTCGCCCTGGGCCCCTTTGAGGCCCCGCAGGCGGAGCTGGCCGGCATGCTGGCGGACCTTGGTGTTCACGACGCAATCGGCTCAGCTCCGAGGCGGGACTTTGACCCTCCTTTGAGGTCGCCGGAAGAGGGATCTTGAACGAGATCTC
>JAKAQB010000093.1 GCA_021811865.1 Actinomycetes bacterium
TCAGGGCCCGGGAGCCTCCCCCCAGGGTCGCCGTCTCACATCAGTCCTCACAGGACAAGCACCGCTAGCGATCCCCGGGGGTCGGTCCCATGAGTAGTGGTACACCCATCAGCACCACCGAGGTCCCGGCGACGGCGCCGGCGACGGCGCCGGCGCCATCACGCCAGCCCGGGCGCGCCGAGCGCATCGCACGCCGGGTGACCGAGGCCAACCTCGCCGTCGTCACGGTCCTCGCCATCGTCCTCGGACTGTTCGTCGGTGCGATCCTCATCGTCGTAACCACCGGCCAGTCCTTCGGCGGTGTCGGCCGGGCGTACGGTGCCCTGTTCGCCGGCTCGATCTTCAGCCCCTCGGCGGTAGGCCACGCCATCTCCACCGGGCACGGCTGGAGCGCCGCCTTCACGCCTCTGTCGGAGACGTTCGTCGCCGCCACCCCGCTGATATTCGCCGGCCTCGGCGTGGCCATCGGATTCTCCACCGGCGTGTTCAACATCGGTGGCCAGGGCCAGGTGATCGCCGGCGCCATCTGCGCCACCTACGTCGGGTTCGGCGTCCATCTCCCCGTGTGGGTCCACCTACCCCTCGTCGTGGCCGCCGGCGCCGCCGGCGGCGCCGTAGCGGGGTTCATCCCCGGGTTCTTGAAGGCGCGGACCGGGGCGCACGAGGTGATCGTCACGATCATGCTCAACTACGTCTTCCTCTACCTGCTCTCCTACCTGCTCGTCACCGCCCCCCTCCAACAGCCGGGCCAGTCCAACTCGATCTCCCGGACGGTCCCCCAGAGCGGCCGCCTCCCTCACCTCTTCGGCGGCGGCCTGCGGGTCAACGGCGGGTTCCTCCTCGCGCTGGCCGCCGTCGCCGGCGTGTGGTGGCTCATGCAACGCAGCACGCTCGGCTTCCGGTTCCGGGTGATCGGGTCCAACCCCCTCGCCGGTCGCGCCGCCGGCATGGACGCCAAGATGGCCACCATCCTCGTGCTCACCCTCTCGGGGGCGCTGGTGGGCATGGCGGGCATGTCGACACTGGCGGGGACCGACTTCTTCCTGTCCACCGGCTACGGCGGCGCCAACGGGTTCAACGCCATCACCGTCGCTCTCCTCGGTCGCAACAAGCCGCAGGGCGTGCTGCTCGGAGCCCTGCTCTTCGGCGCCCTCACCTCCGGCGGCCGGTACATGCAGGCGCACACAGGCGTGCCCTTCGACCTCACGGCGGTCATCCAGGCGGTGATCGTCTTCTTCGTGGCCACGCCAGCGCTGGTGCAGGAGATCTTCCGGCTCCGCTCAGCTCCCGACGAGAAGAAGATCCTGCTGTTCACCAAGGGCTGGGCTGGGTGAGCACGGCCAGCCTCGCCGCGCCGCAGGTCATCGTCGAGGGTAGCCTCGTCTCCGTCTCGCGGGTGCGCGGCCTCGGAGCCTTCCTGGTCCTGCTCGCGGCCGTGGCGGTCGTCCCCCTCGGGCTCGGCACCGGGCCCGGTGTGCGAGCCGGCTTCGACTTCGCCGACCCGCCGGCGATCGACCTCGGCGTCCTGCACATGCCCGTCCGGGCGGTGTGCGTCGCCCTCGGCGTCGTCACCGCCCTGCTCGGCGCGTGGCTCTTGGCCGGACGGCAGCGACGCGGCACGTACCTGGTCTTCACCGCCGGGGTGCTGCTGTTCCTATGGGCCTTCCTGACCTGGGTCGCCCGCAACAACGACCTGTCGTTCACCCAGTTGCTCGCCGAGACCATGGTGTCGGCGACGCCGCTCGTGTACGGCTCGCTCTCGGGGGTCATGTGCGAGCGGGCAGGGGTGGTCAACATCGCCATCGAGGGCCAGTTCCTGGCCGGGGCGTTCCTCGGGGCGATGATCGGCAGCGCCACCGGGGTGCTCTGGCTCGGGCTCGTGGCCGGCGGGCTCTCCGGTGCCGTGCTCGGCGCCCTCCTCGCCTTCCTGGCGCTGCGCTACGGAGCCGACCAGATCATCGTCGGGGTAGTCATCGTGGCCTTCTGCACCGGTCTCACCAACTTCCTCACCGAGCAGGTCCTGAGCAACCACCAGAACCTCAACGCCGGCGCGACCTTCGGCACCTGGGCCATCCCCGGCCTCGCCCGGATACCGGTGCTCGGACCGGTGCTGTTCCACCAGAACGTGTTCTTCTACCTCGCCGCCGTGCTGCTCGTCGTGGTCCACGTCGGTTTGTTCCGGACCCGCTGGGGCCTGCGGGTCAGGGCGGTCGGCGAGCACCCCAGGGCGGCAGCAACCGTCGGCATCCACGTGCTCAGGGTCCGCTACCGCAACGTGATCCTCGGTGGCGTGATCGCCGGCATCGGCGGGGCGAGCTTCACGGTCGGCTCGATCGGAGAGTTCTCGGCGGGGATGACCGCCGGCCTCGGCTACGTGGCCCTGGCAGCGATGATCTTCGGTCGGTGGCGACCATTTCGGGCGCTGTCGGCCGCCCTGCTCTTCGGCTTCGCCGTCTCCCTGCAGAGCTTCCTCGCCGTCCTCGGGGTCAACATCCCGTCGCCGTTCCTGTCGATGGCGCCGTACGTCATCACCATCGCGGTCGTGGCCGGCCTCGTGGGCCGCGTGCGGCCACCCGGCGCCGACGGGGTGCCCTACTCACCGGAGTAGAGGGAGGGGACCACCGCCCGGCCGTAGGCGTCGAGGGTGGCATCCATGGCGTCGTGCATGAGGTAGAGGGCGAAGTGGCCGACGCCGAGCGCCTCCAGGTGGCGGAGCTTGGCCAGGTGGGCTCCGGTGTCGCCGAGCACGCAGAAGCGCTCGACGATCCCGTCGGGGACGAACTCGGTGTCGGGGTTGCCGGCCCGCCCGTGGTGGGCGTAGTCGTAGCCCTTGCGGGCCTCGATGTAGTCGGTGAGGGCGGAGGGCACGTCTCCGCCCTGCCCGTAGCGGCTGACGAGGTCGGCGACGTGGTTGCCGACCATCCCGCCGAACCAGCGGCACTGGTCCCGCTGGTGACCCATGTCGTCGCCGACGTAGGCGGGGGCGGCGACGCAGACGGCGATGGTGTCGGGGTCCCGGCCGGCAGCGACGGCCGCCCCCCGCATCCGCCCGATCGCCCACTCCACGACGTAGGGGTCGGCGATCTGCAGGATGAGGCCGTCCGCCTCCGCGCCGGCAACCGCCAACGCACGCGGCCCGTAAGCCGCCATCCAGACCGGCAGCTTCCCGCCGCGCACCCACGGGATCTGGAATGGATGCCCGTCGACGGTGACCTCCCGGCCCTCCGCCAGATCACGGATGACGCGGATAGCAGCGGCCAAGTCGTCGAGGCGCGTCGGCTTTCGGCCGACAACACGCACCGCCGAGTCCCCGCGACCAATCCCGCAGACCGTGCGGTTCCCGAACATGTCGTTGAGCGTCGCGAACAGCGATGCCGTGACCGACCAGTCCCGGGACCGAGGGTTGGTCACCATGGGCCCGACCGTCACCCGCTCCGTCGCCTCCAGGATCCTCGGGTAGATGACGAACGGCTCCTGCCACAGCACGGGCGAGTCGAACGTCCACACCGACGAGAACCCGAGCTCCTCGGCCCGCCGCGCCAGCGAGATCAGCCGCTCAGCAGGCGGGTCGGTCTGCAATACGAGGCCGAACCTCACCGGCCCGCGCCCCTCGGCCACGGTACATGCAGCCCTGAGTACGGGTCGCGCGGCACGAAGCGCCCGTGGCCGGCCCGACCGAGGAAGCGCCCGTCGCGCAGCACCACCTCCCCCCGCGACACAACCGTGTCGACGCCGCCCCGCACCCGCTGGCCCTCCCACACCGAGTAGTCGACCGCCATGTGGTGAGCGGCGGCGCCGAGCACGTGCGAGCGGTCCGGGTCGTAGACGACGATGTCGGCGTCCGAGCCCGGCAGCAGGCTGCCCTTGCGCGGGTACAGGCCGAAGAGGCGGGCGGGCGTCGTGGAGGTCAGCTCCACCCACCGCTCGACGGTGATGTGCCCCGCGGTGACACCCTGGTAGACGAGGTCCATCCGGTGCTCCACGCCGGGCAGGCCGTTCGGGATCTTGGAGAAGTCGCCCCGGCCGAGCTCCTTTTGGTCCTTGAAGCAGAAGGGGCAGTGGTCCGTCGACACGACCGACAGGTCGTCGGTGCCCAGGCCGCGCCACAACGCCTCGTGGTGGTGTCGGGCCCGGATCGGTGGGGAGCAGACGTACTTGGCGCCGTCGAAGCCGGGCGACGCCATCAGGGACTCGTCCAGGAACAGGTACTGCGGGCAGGTCTCGGCGAACACGGGCCGGCCCCGGTCGCGCGCCGCCGCCACCTCGGCGAGCGCCTCCTCGGCGGAGAGGTGCACGATGTAGAGGGGGCAGCCGGCCACCTCGGCGAGCACCACCGCCCGGTGGGTCGCCTCGCCCTCGAGCGCCGAGGGGCGGGTCTCACCGTGCATCCTCGGGTCCCCGAGGCCGGCGGCGAGCGCCTGGGCGACGAGGACGTCGATGGCGATGCCGTTCTCGGCGTGCATCATGATCGTCGCCCCCGCCTCCGCCGCCGTCTGCATGGCACGCAGGATCCGCCCGTCGTCAGAGTAAAGGACACCCGGGTAGGCCATGAACAGCTTGAAGCTCGTGACCCCGTCGCCGACAAGGCCGTCCATCTCCTTCAGCGCCTCGTCGGTGACGTCGGAGAGGATCAGGTGGAAGCCGTAGTCGATGGCGCAGTGGCCGTTGGCCTTCTCCAGCCACGTCTCCAGACCGAGGCGGGGGCTGCCCCCTCGCGGCTGGATGGCGAAGTCGACGATCGTGGTCGTGCCGCCCCACGCCGCCGCCACCGTCCCGGTCTCGAACGTGTCGGACGAGTTGGTGCCGCCGAAGGGCATCTCCATGTGGGTGTGCACGTCGATGCCCCCGGGAACCACCAGCTTGCCCGTGGCGTCGATGCGCTCGGCGTCGACGGTGCCGGAGCCGCCCGGAGCCGTCACCGCCGCCACCTGCTCGCCCTCTACGAGGACGTCGGCGCGCAGCCGCCCGCCCGCCGTGACGACCGTCCCGCCTTCGACGAGCAACCGGGCGCGGCCCGCGCTCATCGTTGGCTCGCGGGGGCCGCTCACGGCGTCACCAGCGGGGCGTAGACGTCGGGCCGGCGGTCCCGGTAGAACGCCCACTGCGCCCGGACCTCCTCCAGCAGGCCCATGTCGAGGTCCCGCACCACGACGGCCGCCTCGGAGTCGGATGCCTGATCGCCCACCAACTGGCCGCGCGGGTCGACGAAGTAGCTGCTGCCATAGAAGTCGTTGTCGCCGAGCGGCTCCACGCCCACACGATTGATGGCACCGACGAAGTACTCGTTGGCGACGGCCGCCGCCGGCTGCTCGATGCGCCACAGGTAGGCCGACAGGCCACGGCTCGTGGCGGACGGGTTGAACACGATCTTCGCCCCCGCCAGCCCCAGCGCCCGCCACCCCTCCGGGAAGTGCCGGTCGTAGCAGATGTACACGCCGATGCGCCCCACTGCCGTGTCGAACACCGGGTAGCCCAGGTTCCCGGGCCGGAAGTAGTACTTCTCCCAGAACCCCTTGACCTGGGGCAGGTGGGTCTTGCGGTACTTGCCGAGGTAGGTGCCGTCGGCGTCGATGACCGCCGCCGTGTTGTACAGCAGGCCCGGCTGCTCCTCCTCGTACACCGGGGCGATCACGACCATGCCGGTGCGGCGGGCGAGCTCCGCCATGCGCTCGGTCGTCGGGCCAGGCACCGCTTCGGCGTACCCGTAGTACTCCGGCTCCTGCACCTGACAGAAGTATGGGCCGTACATCAGCTCCTGGAAGCAGATCACCCCCGCCCCCTGCCCGGCCGCCTCCTCGGCGAGCTCGACGTTGGCGTCGATCATCGACTCCTTGTCGCCGGTCCACTTGGCTTGCACGAGCGCAGCTCGCACCACGTCCGACATTGCATACCTCCCTCGGTCCCAGACATCCGTCCCACCCAGGGGACCCGACCGTAGCACCGGGGCCTTGCCACCCTTCCTACCCTCCCTGCGTGAGCTACCCGACGCTGGAATCGCAGGTGAGCCAAACGCCGCCACCCAGTTGGGCGCATACGTCGTCCACGGGCATCGGGCGTGTTGGCGGCCACCAGGACCTCCCCGGGACGAGGGAGCGACGCCACACCCGTTGTTCGGATCGGCAGTCGAACGCCATCCTGGTCAAGGCGCCCACCCCAGCCCGTGGCGGCCCCTGCCAGGGGCCATGTGGGTCCGACCGCCGCATAGAGCTGAGGTTCGCTTTAGCCTGTCACGGTCTATTGTCCCATAGGACCGTGACAGCAAAGGAGTTGGACCGTGACCGTGTACTCCATCTGGGAGTCGAAGTTCCCCCGGCACGCCGCCGCTCAGGGACGTGCGGTGACCGAGGCGATCTGGCGCGACATGCCGTCCTTCGACGGCTATCTCGGCCATGAGCTGCTGATCGTCGACGACGATCCCGGGCATCTGCTGGTCGTCAGCCGGTGGGTCAGTCGCGACCACGCCGACGCAGCGCTGCGAGATTATGCCGGACACCCGAACGCGCAGGCGGCGAACCGACTGGTCTCAGAACCTCGACGCCGCACCATCGCCACGCCCGCGACAGGCTAAGGCGGCGTGACACCGGAGGTCTTGGTCTACCTGGCGAACCTCGGCCGGCCTCGCCGACCGAGAGGGTTCTCCGCACCGTCAGCCGAGCCAGTCCTGCTTGACCTGGCGACGGCTCGCCGGCAGGTAGCCGGCCTCACCGGCCGGCTGATCTCCGGCGCCGACCTCGCCGGCCTGCGATCCCTGCAAAGCTACGCCGCCGATGCGGCCGGCCTGCTTCTCGCAGGAGACGTGCCCGCGCCAGGGCCGCTGAACGAGCTGGCCCGCGACAGCCGCGCCCGGGTCCAGCTCACGATCACCGACGGGACGCCGCGCCATGAGGTGGTCTGGGAAGACGGCTCGGTCGTGGCGCATCTCGCCCGGCGCCTGATCGAAGAGCTGGCTGCTATCGAACCTGGCCGGCTGCGTGAGTGCGCACGGCCCGACTGCACGCTGCTCTTCTACGACACCACGCGCTCCCGGACCCGCCGATGGCACGCCGAAGTCCCATGCGGCTGGCGCGAACGCCAACACACCCACCGTCTGCCCACGCGCATGTGAACACCACCGGGCTAGATCGCCACTCACGGCACGGGCCCACGTTCGCTCGGCGACATCACCCGGGCGCCTCCCTCGGTCCCGACACTTTGCGCGCAATGCTATCATTGAGCTATTGTTGAGATAGCAAGATCGCCGGTGCAGACCGGCACTGATTACTGGAGGTCCCATGAACAAAGAACGCCAAGCAAGGGTCTTGCCCGGTTGGCCGGTGCTGGCCCTCACGATCGCGCTGTACGTCTTCGGTGTGGTGATGGTCAACCTGGCCAAGACGTGGGAGGTCTGGACCGGGCTCGGCGGGCTCGCGCTGGCCGTGCTCGCTTCGATCGGCTTTTTCACCTTGCAGCCGAACGAGTCGCGGGTGCTGATCCTGTTCGGCCGCTACAGGGGCACGACCCGCCAGGTCGGGTTCTTGTGGGGCAACCCGTTCTTTTCCAACGGATCGACGGGCAGGCGTTCGCGCCCGCTCGGGCGGCGCGACCCCGGCGTCGCTCAATCTGCTCGCCGTGTGCCCCGGTACAAGGTCTCGCTCCGCGCCCGCACCCTGAACGGCGAGCGGCTCAAGGTGAACGACCGGGCGGGCAACCCCGTCGACATCGCTGCGGTTGTCGTGTGGCACGTCGAGGACACCGCCCAGGCCATCTTTGACGTAGATGACTTCGAGGCGTACGTCGCCATGCAGAGCGAGACCGCTCTCAGGCACCTCGCCACTTCGTACCCTTACGACCACGGCGAGGGAGAGGAGACGTCGGTCACGCTTCGCGGCAACGTCGACCAGGTCTCGGCCGCCCTGAAGGACGAGCTCGGGCACCGCTTGACAAAGGCCGGCGTCGCCGTCGACGAGGCGCGCCTCACGCACCTCGCCTATGCGCCCGAGATCGCCCAGGCGATGCTGCGCCGCCAGCAAGCCGAGGCGATCATCGCGGCCCGCCAGAAGATCGTGCAGGGCGCCGTCGGGATGGTCGACCAGGCGCTCCACCTCCTCAGTGAAAGACGGGTCGTCGAGCTAGACGAGGAGCGCAAGGCGGCCATGGTGAGCAACCTGATGGTCGTGCTCTGCGGCGAGTCACAGGTAAACCCAGTTGTCAACACCGGCACGCTCTACCAGTGAGGGCCGGGTGAGCGAGCGCAAGCAGCTCCTCTTGCGCATCGACCCCGAGCTCTGGCACGAGCTCCACCACTGGGCCGCCGACGACCTCCGCTCGGTCAATGCCCAAGTCGAGTGGCTGCTCCGCGAGGCGGTCCGCACCCACAAGGGCGCAAGCGCGACGGCCGACCCCACTTCGCCGGTCTAGGGGGTCTAGGGGGGGCTACCCCCGGTTCGAGGCCCCAAGTGGACCTCAGCAGTTGCAAACACGCTGGTAGCGGAGCCGTGCATATGCAGCCGCTCAGGGGCTGCACTACTCAATGTTGCCACTCCCCGGTCAGTGACCCCAGAAACCAGCCACCGCCACCCAACCTAGGTCGACCTTCGGGTTCGGCACCCGAAGGTAGAACCCGGATGCTCACGCATCTCGGACCTGGTCGACGACTCCCCACAACCCGCTGCTCGGATTGCTCCCCGGCGGCGACCCGTCGCCGTGGTGCTCCTCGTCGAGACTGACCGCTCGCGGCGGTCGATGAACGCCGTCTGGTCCTCGAAGTGCAGCAGGAACCAGAGCTCTATGCAGGGGTTCGACATAGCGAGGCGGATGCCGTGGTGTGCGGCGAGATCGACCGCCGATGCGAAGTTGGGGTGCTCGTCCCGATCGAACACGCACCAGATCTGGTCATGGGCCCTGCCCCTTGCTCGTCTGGCGTCGTAGGCCTCGGCTCGCTGCGCCGCCACCGCTCGCTCGACGAGCTGGAGCGGGCCGGCGCGGTAGGGGTCGATAGTTGCGCGCACCCGGTCCCGGCAGCGGCGATGCCAGTCGACGAGGTACATCTCCTCGGTCCGGCGGCCCTCCACGAAGACCAGAAGCTCGCGACGAAGCGCGGTCGGCGACACGCGTCGGCGCGGCGGCCTGTTCCCGCCGCCGCGGCTCACGTCCGGTCGCCGGAGGCGATGAGCTCGGCAGCGGCGTCGAACTCCTGGCGCGACAGGATCGGCGTCGCGCCGTACCGGCCCGACAGGTAGCGGCGGCCGACCGCCTCCTCCTTGCGCGGGTCGAGGTCGGCCAGGGCGTAAAGGCGGGTGCTGCCATCTCGTCGCTTCTCGGTGAACCAGATCTGGTCACGGCCGAGAAGGCGCTCCCCCGTCGAGTCGCCGAGCAGCGTGGCGTCGTGGGAGTTGAACACGAGCTGGGCACGGCGAGGGTTCGTCACCGGGTTCTGGAACAGGCGGACCAGCTCGGCGACGAGGGCGGGGTGCAAGCTGGCGTCGATCTCGTCAGCGAGGAACACCGCGCCGTCGGCGAGGGCTTCGACCACCGGGCCGACGAGGCCGAACCACACGAGCGTGCCCAGCGACTCGTCACCTGCCTCGAGCTCGACCTCCCCGCCGACTCCTCGGTGGACGAGACGGACCCCGAGCTCGGCGAAGGCGGGCCCCTCCTCCGAGCCGTCGGGCTCGCCCTCGACCCCGGCGAGGATCCGCACGGCGCGCTGGAGGCGATCTTTCATCACCTGGTCGAGGTCGTGCTTTTTTGCCCCGGTGACGCCGAGGTCGGCAGCCCGCAGAAGCGCAAGCACCTGCTCGCGCTGGGCGCCGTGATCGAGCAGCTGAGCCGTCAGGGCCTGGCGGAACGGCCGGCTGTGCGCCTCAGCGAGGCGCAGGTTGCGTCCGAACCACCCATATAGGGGGAGCAGCGCTGGGTGGTTGGCCGACGCCGCGGTTGAAAGGAACAGCGCGTTCGGCCGGAGCAGCTCGGTGACGGCCCGTCCCTTGGCCCGCTCGACGGCCCCGAGGTCGACCTGGTCGCCTTGGCGGCGGAAGAGCAGCGCTGCCTTCCCGTGGGGGTAGCGGTAGGCCCACTCTTCGAGGACCCGCTCGTCGTCGAGCACAAAGCCGTACTCGTGGCGGACGCCGGCGAGCACGAGATCGACCTCGAAGCGCGAGGGCGCACGGCGCGCCTGGGGGTCGAGCAAGAACGGCCTCCGGGGATCCCGTCGGTGGGGCTCCCCGCCCGGAAGGAGTGCAGGACGTGGACACGCATGTCGTCCATCGCCTTCACGAGGTTCGACTTGCCGGACCCGTTCGCGCCGAACACCCCGACGGCCCGCAGCACCCCGACGGCCCGCAGCACCCCGACCGGCCGGCCGCCCTCTCGCCAGCGGCGCTCGACCGAGACGCCAGCGCACTCGGCCTGCGTCCTCAGCCGAGCTCGTGAAGCGTCGGACGAGCCCACCCCAGCCCGACGAGCAGTAGGTAGCCGATGCCGTGGGCTCGAGCGACTTCTGAACGAGCTACCTGTCCTCCTGAGCAGCTCGCCCGCTCAGGGACGACTCTGAACGCACGGCTCCTCGTCGATCCGGTTCAGGTTGGTTCGTCGTGACGCTCCTCCAACATCTACGCCAGGTGCCAGCCGCCACGAGCATGGGACCAGTTGACGGGTAGTCCCGCCGCCGTCATGGGACCACCTTTCCGCCAGTCATGGGACCACCTCTGAGTCCACCACCTCCGGCCGAAGTCCAGCTCGGCTGGGCACGTCCATCCACGAGGAGAGGCGTGTCCCGTGACGTTCAGGGAGGTGTTGTTGAGCGCTTCGACACTCCAAGTTGGCTCCGTGTCCCTCACCCGCCCACCCACAGCGGTGGTGGGAGCGCAGCACCGCGAGGAGTTTGACGAGGCCACAACCGCCACACCGGAGCCTTCTCCTGGGCGATCCCGACCAGCACCACCTTGTCGGCCCCGCCCCGGGTTGTCGCAGCGTCGATCAGCGGGCGAGCGATCTCCTGCTGTGCTCTCCCCCTTCTTGAAGTAGATGACCGGCACGTCGTGGTCGGTGGCGAAGCGGCGGACGATCAGTGAGCCTGCTCGCCCGCCGCGCCCGTCCCAGCCTGCCAGCGTT
>JAKAQB010000022.1 GCA_021811865.1 Actinomycetes bacterium
CCCGGCGCCGCCACCACCCGCAGCGGTCGCCGCCGGTCCTCGGCCGCAAACCTTGGAAGCTTGTCGGTGCCCAGCGACAACGCGCTTCCAAAGTTTCGTCGGGCAGGTCGACCGCCGAGCACGCTGAGTGAGGAGGGGCGCGAAGGCTCGTCGGCCTATAGCCAAAGTTCGTCCTGGCCCAACCCGGCCTGACCCGGCCCTAACCCAGGCCTAACCCCCGGCGGCGGCGGCCTCGAAGCCGGCGAGGGCGTCGTCGATGTCGGCCTCCGTGTGGGTGGCCATCACCGAGGTGCGCAGCAGCGCCTTGGAGACGGCCGGGGCGACAGCGCAGTTGGTGTACACGCCCTGGTCCAGCAGCGACCGCCAGAGCGTCGCCGCCTTCCAGTCGTCGCCCACGAGCACTGGGACGATGGCGCTGCGGTCGTCTCCGCCGGCGTCGTAGCCGAGCTGGCGGAGCCCGCGGCGGAGCCGGCGTGCGTTGGCGACGACCGCCTCCCGCCGCCATCCCTCGCTGCGGGCCAGGCGGGCGGCGGCAAGGGCGGCGGCAAGGGCGGCCGGCACCCCCGAGGCGGTGAACAGTAGCGGGCGGCACGTGACCTTGAGGAAGTCGACGAGGGCGCGGGGCCCGGCGATGAAGCCGCCGCAGCTGGCGAGGGACTTGGAGAAGGTGCCCATGACCAGGTCCGGCTCGACGCCGGCCTCCGGCGCCGACCCCGAGCCATCGGGGCCGACCACGCCGAGCGCGTGGGCCTCGTCCACGAGCAGGCGGGCACCGAACTCCGTGCAGGCCGCAGCGATCTCCGCCAGCGGGGCGACGTCCCCCTCCATCGAGTACACGCCGTCCACTGCGACCAGGAGGCCACCCATGCCCGGCTGCTCCCGCCAGCCGCGTAGGCCGCGCCGTAGGCTGTTGGGCCGGTTGTGGCGGAAGGCCCGCAGGGTTCCCTCGCTGAAGCGGCCACCGTCGACGAGGCTGGCGTGGGCGGTCGAGTCGAGGAAGACGGCGTCGCCCTCGCCGAGCAGCGACACCATGAGGCCGAGGTTGGCGGCGTAGCCGGTCGTGAACACCAGGGCGGCCTCCTTGCCCACCCAGTCCGCCAGCTCGTCCTCCAGCTCCCGGTGCAGCGGCAGGCTCCCGTTGAGGAGGCGGCTGCCGGTGAGTCCCGTCCCGTAGCGCTCGACCGCCTCGACGGCGGCCCGGCGGACCCGCTCGTCCGCGGTCAGCCCGAGGTAGTTGTTGGAGCCGAGCATCACGACCGGCCTGCCCTCGAACGCCATGCGGGGGCCGACCTCGCCGCTGAGCTCCCGGAAGAACGGCAACATGCCCATGGACTCCGCCAGGTGCCACTGCTCGACGCGCTGGTCGGCGACCTTGGCGAAGATGTCGTCGACGGGTTTGGCCCCGCCGGCGCCGGGCTCCGGTCCGCCGTCGTCGCTCACGACGCCGCCCGACCCCGGAGGGGCATGGGGCGCCGCTGCCAGGCCGCGTGCCGGTTTCGGGCTCCGGCGAAGAGCAGGCTCCTGCCACTTTCCCAGTGGGCCACCTCGCCGCCGACCCGGATCCCCGTTGCGCCAAGCGGACCAGGGACCTTCAGCGCAAGGTGATGGCGCAAGACCCCTCGCCACGGGCCGCGGTGGGGCGGGACGCGCTTGCGGTGGGCGAGGCTCGAGGACAACGCCGTGGTCACACCGGGGATGGGGACCTCGTCGAGCCCAGCCCGCATGGACTTACGCGCCACCTCGAGCGGCGGGTTCACGGGACGGTGTCGAGAGACAGGAAGCGAGTGGTGGGCACGACGAAGCGCTCCAATCCGTACAGGACCCGTGGCGCCCAACCGGTTGGTCGTGTACGGCGCGCGGGCGCGGGTGGTCGGCACGGCCTGCCAGGCTAATCTAATGAGGCACGCCCGGCGCCGGGGCGAGTGCCGCCCTCAGGCCCCAGGGCTCCGCCGGCTGGCTGCGGCGGAACTGGGCCACCGCGTCGGTCGGCGGGTCGATCTCCCGCCCCGTGTCGAGCCGGCCGCCCGTCGGCCTCCTCCGGCTCAGGTGTAGACGGAGAGGAACGCCTCGTTGAGCTCGCGCTCGTAATAGAAGATCCCCTTGCCGAGCTGGTCCGCGCTCCACGCCCGGGTGGGGTTGTCGGGGTAGTACGTGTAGCCGCCGGCAAAGACCTCGTTGCGGTTGCCGGAGGGGTCGAAGAAGTAGATGGTGTAGCCCCGGGTAATGCCGTGACGCGTGGGTCCGATGTCGATCGGGATATCATACACTGCCATTACATCGCCCGCATGGGCCACGTCGTACCAGCTCTCTTGGAAGAAGGCGGCATGGTGGAACCTCCCCGGTTCCTCATGCTGGACGAAGGCGATGTCATGGGCCTTGTTGGAGCACGTGAGCCACACGGCGATGGTTCCGTCGGGGCCGTCGACCTTCTCGGCGACACGGAACCCGAGCACGTCGCAGAAGAGGTCGGTCACGGCCAGGAGGTCAGGGCCGTAGAGCAGGGCGTGGTCGAAGCGCATGACCCGCATACCCCGAGGTTCTTCGTTCCAGACGTCGGGATTGAAGGTCTGCGGGTGGCTGTCTGAAAGGTCCATCTCGGAATAGAGCTCGATCCGGTGACCGCTTGGGATCGTGAACCCGACACGCCGGCCCACGGCTGGTTGCTCGCCCTTGTCGACCTGGTCGACGGTGACGCCGTAGGCTTCGAGCTTGGAGGTGAGCTCGGTGAGCGTTTCGTCGTCGAGGACCTTGAATGCCATGAGATCCGCGCCAGCCTGATCCGCCTGACGCAACACGATGCTGTGATGGTCGAACTCGTCGGCGGCCTTGAGGTAGACCCGACCGTCGGGACCGGTCATCACCTCCCTGAGGCCGATGCGGTCCCGGTAGTGGACGAGCGCCTCCTCCATATCAAGCACTCGGATCTGGATCAGGCCGGGACGGATGACACCGGAAATGCCCATGGCTTTCTTCTCCTTACGGTGCGGTGCTGCCCGCGGTGGTGGGTTGTGGTTGCTGCTTGGAAGGACGCGGTTCGACGATGATGTCGGTCAGGGGGATGAGGCGACACGCGAGGACGATGCCTGCGGCCTGCTCGGCCTCGGTGACGTGCGCCCTGCTCATGCGGCGCGTCAGGTAATCGCCCGAGAGCACCTGAACGCGACACACGCCACAGCCGCCGCCCCGGCACCCCACCGAGATGTCACGGCCGGGACGTAGGAGCATCTCCCGCAGGACCAGGTGTCCGTCCCGGACGGGAAAGGTGACGGTGTCACCGCCGGGACCCCGCACTGTGCACCGGAAGCTCATCACACCCTCTTGAACAGCGGGCTCTTGGCGAGGCTGGCCGCGCCATCGGCCGCGGTTACGAACTTCTCCGTGAAGATGTCACGCTCGAAGAGCCGACCCTTCATAAGGATTCGGATGCAGGCCTCGATCATCGGTGGCGGTCCGCAAAGATAGGCGGACAGCCCTTTGAAGGAGCCACCGTAAAGCCGCTCGGCGACCTCGTGAACGAGCCCGGTGGCCCCGTTCCACGTGGAGTCCTCAACCGCTGGATCGCTGAGCGCCGGTATGTAGCGGAAGTTCGGGTGCTCGCGCTCGAGCCTGCGAAAGAGACCGTCGAAGTAGAGGTCCTGCCCGGTGCGCACGCCGTGGATCAGTGTGATGGGCAGGGCGCAGCCGGTCTCCAGCAGGTCAAGGATCATCGACTTCGGGCTCGACAACCCCGACCCCCCGGCAAGGAACAGCATGGGTCTGGCGTGGGACCGGCGGACGAAGAACCGGCCGTAGGGACCGGAGAAGCCGAGCCGGTCGCCGATCGCCAGGCGATCGTGCAGTAGCGGGGTGGCAGCACCTCCAGGGACGAGTCGCACGTGGAGCTCGACGGCGTCCGGCAGCGAAGGGGGACCGGCCAGTGAGAACGCCCGTGGCCCGTCCACGCCGTCAACCCGCACGTTGACGTACTGGCCGGCCTGGAAGCGCACTCCCTCGCCCTCGACACCCAGCCAGATGCCGAGGATCTCCGGGGTCAACGGCTCGAGCCGGCTCACCGTCCCCACGAAGTCCCGCACCGGGCGGGCCACGGCATCGGCGTCCTCCTCGATGTCAGCCTCGACGGTGACGTCGGAACACAGTGTCGCGGTGCAGGCGAGAGCGAAGCCCTCATCCCGCTCGAAGTCCATGAGAGCAAACGGCGACGCCCTGCCATGTTCGACCTCGCCGTCGAGAACCTCCACCTTGCAGGTGCCACAGAGACCGTGACCACAGGCGTAGGGGAGCCAGACGCCCGCCCGCAGACATGCCTCGAGAACCGTCTGGCCAGGCTGAACGGCCACGTGGTGCCCGACCGGTTCAACCGTGAGCGAATGCACCGCCGTGGCCTCCAGATCTCACGAGCCCGAGCCCTGATAGCCGTGTAGGTAGGGCGTCCAGAAGCGCAGGAGGGACTTGTGACCAAACCCCTGATCCCCGATGGCGGCCCCTGGGTCGGGCGTGAAGGGCTTGCCGTCCAGCTCCCAGCGGGCTTGCGACCAGTCGATCTGGCCGAAGTCCGGATGAGAGCCGTAGAACTGGGGCAGGAGCTCCCCCGAGATCGCACCGAAGGGCATGTCGGTCGGCAGAGGGAACGCGAGGGCGGCGCAGAAGCTCAGGTGCCCCTCCCAGTGGAGATAGACGACGATGTTGCCGTGGAAGTTCTCGACGGCATCACGATTCGGTCCGGCGTATCCGGGGTTGAGCGCAACGGTGGCCATGGTCGGTTCTCCCCTCTCTCCTCAGGCCCGGGCGCCCACGCGGCGCCGTGCCATCCACTCGTTCCAGAGCCCCTCCTCCGGGGAGCCCTCATAAGCCATGTTGTCGACTCCCGGGTTGAGGTGATACCACTTGAGGACATCGGGCACCTGCGCTCCCCCGCAGTTCCCCTGGAAGATCTGGTGCACCGGAAGCCACGCCTGCACGTACTTCTCCGGTTCGTGGTCAAAGATGTACTTGCAGCCGTCGCTGCAGAAGTGGAAGCGCTGGCCCTGCCACTCGCTGGAGCGGAAGCAGATCGTCCCGGGATCATCCGGCTCGGTGAACACCATCGGAATCTGGCACGTCTGGCACAGCTGGGGTAGCGCCATGTTGTAGAAACGGTTGCCCTCGGCGGACCGTTGCCGCCACATCTCCAGGCGGGGCCGGTACCAGCGGTCGAAGGTGTCAGGATAGCTGGCCGACAGCCAGTCCATGTGCTCGTCGTCGATGTCCCAGGTGTGGAAGGCGGCTGCGTGCGTGTACTGATAGAACGTTGCCCAGACCTCGTGGCTGATACGGGTCTTCTCATTGGTAGCGATTTGGGCGTGCAGCGGCGGGCGGATGCCCAAACGCCCGAGGTCCTCGAACAGCGCCCCACCCTGCTCCTCGAAGTACATCTCCCACGCCTGCGCCCAGGACATGATCTTCTTCGGGAGCATGTAATCCATCATCATCCCAACGAGGCCCAACAGCCGGTGGCCCCGCCAGAACCACTTGTCGATCCAATGCTGGACTATCGGAATGTTGCCCTCGTCTTGCTCGAGCAGGAACTTGATGACCTCGAGCCCGAGCGTCATGTGTCGGGACTCGTCGGATTGGGCGCTGAAGCCGAACGTCACGGTGGCGAGGTCGCCGTTGTAGGCTGCCCCCGACATGAACGGCACGAATAGCAGGTTGGTGAGCACGTACTCGAAGCTGAACGAGATGGCGGTGAAGAACTCGAACGGCCCGGCGGAGACGGCGTCGTCAAAGAATGACTTCGGCACCGACAGGTACCAGACCCGGTCGTGCATGTGAGCGAAGTCATGCAGCCCGTCGAAGTACTTGTTGTAGTGGCTGATCACGTGGATCTGGGTCTGGGCGTGCCGCAACTCGTCGAGTGACTGCATCTGGGCAGCCACCTGCGCACCGATGCCCCGCACGTTACGGGCGAGGTGGGCGAAATGGCGGTGGGCCTGGTACTCGAGTGGGGTAACCCCGGTGAGAAACAGCTTCACGGCTCCGAGGTAGCGGGCATCGCTGAGACCGAGCTGGCCATTGTTCTGGGCGAAGCTATCGAGGACCGCGTAGAGCTTGCGCTCCTTCTCCGCCTGGAACTTCCAGTACGCATCCTGCGTGAGCCGGAAGGGGTCTTCCCACGAGCTCCAGTCGTGCACCTTGATGCCCTCGAACCGGTCGTAGGGATAGACTTCGTCCATGTCCTGGTAGGTGGTGTCCCACGCCAGGCCCTCGGTCATCAGCTCGTACTTGCGCTTCAGGCTGATCTTCTTGGTCATGGCAGAAGGTCCTCCTCAGTCCCAGGAGATGGCGAACAGATCGTCGTCTTCATCGATGTTCCCAGAGAGGGTGATGACGCTCAGGTGGATCTCCTGGGGGTCCCACTCCCTGCCTATGTTCCGGCTCACGGTCGAGGCATTGATAACCAGCCGGCCGGGGCACTGGATCTTCACCATCGCCGGGTAACGCATCATCACCGCGTCGGGATTGTCATCGACGATGGCATCGACAATCGACCGCGCATCGTCGGTGTTCTGCAGTGTGATCGAGACAGAATTGGTGCTCATCCGTACTCCTCCAGTTCAGATCGTGAGACCGAGGCTCGCGGCCCGGGCATCGAGGGTGGCGACGATGGCGGCAACCGGCGTGGCGTCGCCCAGGACGGCAGAAGACAGCGCGCTCGCGGCGTCGGCCGCCCGGTCACGCCAGGTGGTGTACCAGCTGCCGAGGAGCTTGGCGTTGTGTTCGGACTCGGCTACGGCCGTCTGGATGAACGCGTCGACCCACCGGGCGTTCTCGGGCATCCAGTCGGCCATGAACTCGCACATCATCGAGATCGCTGTTCCGCCCTTGTGGAGACCAGCGTCGTCGAAGGTCTTGTACACGAGGGGGTGTAGGATGCCGTCCATTCCGAGGTACTGGGCCACCACCGTCTCGAACCAGTCTTGGACGACGAGGCTGTCCTCCACCATGTGACGAATCGGCTGCCACTCCGCTCCCTCGAGCCACGCCTGGCGGGCATCGTCAAGTGTGGTGATCTCGTAGCGGCCGATAAGAAGGCCGATGCGGGTGAGGACCTGGGCCATACCGAGACGGTCCGCTGCCGCGAAGATCGCGGTCGAGGTGATCCGCGTCCCGTAACCGAAGTCACAGATACGGAGGCTGTTCAGATCGGCGGCCCACTCGTAATGTCGCATGGGGACGAGCGCGCGGCACACGACCGCAAGCCAATCGGGCTCGACGTGATCGAGGAGCGAACGCTCCTCGACGAACTCGAAGGCCCTGTCGGCCGCCTGGTTCATGCTGGCCCGCGACATGTTGTACGTGGCGTAGTACAGCTGGCGGGGATCGCGGAAGGCGTACCAATCTGCCATCTCTATGGCGGTGCGCCGAGTATCGAAGATCTCGTACTCGGGCTGCCAGAGCGGCCGGTAATGGAAGTTGGTCCTGGCCTGCACGTCGAGGGTCCCCTCGTCGTACCGCGAGGCCGGCACGTCCTTGCCGTAACGAGCCGCTATGTGGCTGAAGGTCTGCCGCCGCGGCGTGATCTCTTCGGTTGTTATGTCAATCTGCATCAGCGGTTCCCCTCGTCGGTGATGGAATCAGTGCTGCGTCGAGCTCGGCGAGGGCCGGCGCGACGTCCTGGGCGGTCGGAAGCAATGAGACGGCATGTACCTCGCAGAAGGCGAGGAAGGCCTCGTAGGGAAGGACCATCTCAAGGGATAGGTCAGCGTCGCCGATCTGGAAGTCGAACTCCACGAACCGGTGACGACGCACCGCCGTGACCCTCGCAAAGGCCGGTCCCCAGTCGGCGGTAGGCCGGGCAACACGTGCAGCCATGCAGTCCCCCCTACGGACCTCCATCCTACGGATCTTGATCCAGTTTAGCAGCCGAAACACTATACATTTGCTTCAGTCTTCCACCTTTAGTTGTGGACACTAGGATCGAGGAGGGCGGCCCTCCTCGCGGTTCGCCTGTTTCCTCAGCCGGACAGGCGGAGGGCTCTCTCGAGCCTCCGCCCAGACTGTCGGCGCGCTTGGACGAGGTCAGGTAAAGACGGTGAGAAAGCGGTCGTTGAGCTCCCGCTGCACGTAGAATATTCCCTTCCCCAGCTGGTCGGCGGTCCACGTTATCGTCGGAAAGTCTTCGTTGGTCACATATCCGCCCGCGAAAACCTCGTTGCGGTTACCCGAGGGGTCGAAGAAGTAGATGGTCTTTCCCCGGGTTATGCCGTGGCGAGTGGGGCCGAAGTCGACGGCCACGTCGTCCATGGCCAGCACGTCACCCGCCTTCAACACCTCATTCCAGTCTTCGAGAAGGAATGCGAAGTGGTGAAGCTTGCCGTTCTCCCCCTTGATGATCGCCAGATCGTGCACCGTCTGACCACAGAACATCCACGTGCCGATCAGACTCGGGTTGCCGACGCTCTCCACCACCCGTTCCGAGGGCCGCCAGCCGAGGCACTCGACGAACATCCGCTCCATGACGTCGACGTCCTCAGCGGTGATGAGGGCGTGGTCGAGGCGGTGCACGGCAGCACCCCGCTGGTCGCGGGGCCATGGATCGGGGTTGATGATGCCCGTATCGGTACCGACGTATTCGATGTCGTGGTACAGCTCGAAGACGTGGCCGCTCGGGGCAGTGAACCGGATTCCGTCACCGACCGCCATGTTGTCGCCCTTGCTCATGCGAGAGACAGTCACCCCGAAGTTGCCCAGTGACTTCTCGTACCTGTCGAGATCGTCCTCTGCAGAGCATTTGTAGCCGAGCTTTATCAACCCGACACCGCCCTCCTCCAAGACCACGGAGTGGTGGTCCCACTCGTCCCAGGCCTTGAAGTACCTTACGCCCGCCGATCTCGCCACCTCGTTCATGCCGAGGGTCCCGCCGTAATGATCTGCCGCTTCAGCCAGGTCGGTCACCCGGGCATGGACATAGCCCAGTCTCATGATGCTCATCGCGGTGGCTCCTCACCGGGAAGCGTGGGCTTCGCCCACGACGGTCTGATTGTGGGCCTCACCCATGGGATGAGACAGGTGAGATGGTCTTCGGCCTCGAGGTGGACCACGACGTCGGTGGCCGGCTCGGCCCGGCAGCTGAGACACCAGCCGCCGACGCGCTCAGAGGGGCTGAGCACCTCGGGCGCGATCGTGACCCGGTAGCCGACCCGCCCCGAGAGGACGACGACCTTGCACCTCCCGCACCCGCCCCTTCGGCAGCCCACGGCGTGCGTGTAGCCCTGGCGCTGGAGGGCGGCGAGGATCGTCTCGCCGGCGCGTACGGTGATCGTGACCCCGTCGGGCTCGAACACCACCGAGCGGCTGTCCTGATCCCCTCTTGAGACGACGGCCTCCAAAGTTCGGCACCCCCTCGATGCGTCCTTCGGCCACTATGGAACAACCCTGGACAGGCTGCCTACGTTGGTGTTCCGTGCAACGGAACGTGGTCCAGGCGTCCGGATCGGGGATCAGCAGGGAGCGCTGCTCAGCACCCGCTGCAGCCCGAGGCCGGCGGTCCGGACCGCCGAGCCCACCCGCTCTTCGGAGATGCGCTCTCCGGGTCCTGTCACCGACATCGCTGCCACTGCCTCCCCGCCGACGAGGATGGGCGTGGCCACGCAGTGGATGCCGATGGCGTTCTCGTCGCGGTCCATGGACACGCGGGTCCGGCGGATGTTGGCCAGCTCCTCGAGCAGCACCCGGGGGCTCGTGATGGTGTACGGCGTTCGGGCCTCCAGCCCCCCGCCAGTGATCACCGCGGCAGCCGATTCGGGTGTGAAGGCGAGGAGCGCCTTGCCGACCCCGGTGCAGTAGGCAGGGAGCCTGCCACCGACCCGAGAGGCGAGCTGGCGCTGCTTGTGGTGGCCCTGGATACGCTCTATGTAGAGGACCTCGGTGCGGTCGAGGACCGCCAGGTGGACCGTCTCGTGGGTCACCTCGTAGAGGTCCTCCATGAAGGGCAGGGCCGCTTCACGCAGATCACGCTTGCGCGGCACGTGCTCGCCGATCTCGAACATCCGCATGCCGAGCCGGTACTCCTGGCCAGACCGCTCGACGGCCCCCAGGCACACCATCGAGGCCAGGATCCTGTGGGCCGTGCTCTTGGGAAGCCCCGCACGGCGGGCTATCTCGGACAGGCTCAGCCGCTCGGCGTTGCCTTCGCAGAAGGCACCGAGCACGTCGAAGGTACGGTTGAGGATCTCGATCCCCCCACCCTGCACGGCATCGGTGATCCCCACGGGGCGAGCCTAGTATTCCGTGACGTGGAACGCCTCGATTGGCGCCGGCGGGCTTCCGAAATATGTTCATCCCGTGGGCGGACGACTTCCGGACGATCCAAGGAGGGCCCGGTGCTGAGCGAGGCCGACCGAGCCCAGGCTGCTGCCGCCCTCCGGGAGGCCGAAGCCAGCCGCCGGCCCATCGCCCCGCTGTCCGAGAGCTATCCCGGCATTGACCCTGTCGATGCCTACTGGATCCAGCTCGCCAACGTCGAGCACCGGGTATGCGCCGGCGCCCTCGTGAGAGGGCACAAGGTTGGCCTCTCGTCCACGGCGATGCAGGAGATGATGGGCGTGGACGAGCCCGACTACGGGCATCTCCTCGATGACATGTTCGTCTACGAGGGTGCCGACGTAACCACCGAGCGCTACTGCGCTCCCCGGGTAGAGGTCGAGGTGGGGTTCGTGCTCGGCGAGGCGCTGCCAGGGCCGGGCTGCTCTGTGGCCGACGTGCTGCGCGCCACCGAGTTCGTGATGCCCTGCATCGAGATAATCGACAGCCGCATCGCGGACTGGAAGATCACCCTGCCCGACACCATTGCCGACAACGCCTCTTCCGCTGCCATCGTCATAGGCGGTACCCGCACCTCGGTCCAGGCCATCGACCTGCGCACGGTGGGCGCGGTGCTGAGGCGCAACGGTGAGATCGTCGACAGCGGGTCTTCGGGAGCCGTGCTCAACAACCCCGCCACCGCGGTGGCATGGCTCGGTAACAAGGTCGCCACCTTCGGCGTGAAGCTCGAGGCGGGTCACGTCATCCTGCCGGGCAGCTGCACCAGGGCCCACCCGGTGAGGGCCGGCGACTACATCCGCGTCGACTTCGATGGCCTCGGCCATGTCGACGTCAACTTTGCCTGAGAGGACCCCATGCCACGAATCCCTGCTGCCATCGTCGGTTCGGGCAACATCGGCACTGACCTCATGTACAAGCTGAGCCGCTCGGAGGTCCTGGAACCGGTCTACATGGTTGGCGTCGATCCTGACAGTGAGGGCTTGGCCCATGCCCGCCGCATGGGGGTGGAGGCCAGCCATGAGGGCGTGGACTGGCTGCTCTCCCGCCCGGACCTGCCCACCGTCGTGTTCGAGGCGACCAGCGCCTCCGTCCACGTCCGCAACGCACCCCGCTACAAGGAGGCCGGCATCCGGGCGGTGGATCTCACCCCAGCGGCGCGCGGGCCGTACGTGATCCCCCCTGTCAACCTGGGCGACCACCTCGACGCGATGAACGTCAACATGGTCACCTGCGGCGGGCAGGCCACCATCCCCATGGTCCACGCGGTGAGCAGCGTGGCCGAAGTGCCCTATGCGGAGATAGTTGCCTCGGTCGCCTCCAAGTCCGCCGGCCCTGGCACCCGGGCCAACATCGACGAGTTCACCACCACGACGGCCCGCGCCGTGGAATCGCTCGGGGGCACGCCCCGGGGTAAGGCCATCATCATCTTGAACCCCGCGGAACCGCCGCTCATCATGCGTGACACGATCTACTGCCAGGTCCCCGAGGACGTAGACCATGACAAGGTGGTTGCCTCCATAGAGGACATGGTGGTTTCCGTCGCCGAGTACGTGCCTGGCTACCGGATGACGGTGCCACCCCAGTTCGGCCGGTCAAAGAATGGGATCCCGAGAGTGGCCATATTCCTCGAGGTGGCAGGCGCTGGCGATTTCCTACCCCCTTACTCCGGCAACCTCGACATCATGACCGCGGCGGCAACGCGGGTCGGCGAGCAGATCGCGCTTCACGCCGCAGGGAGGAGGGTTTGACCAGTGCCATACTCGCCAGATCTCGACGTCAGGCTCACCGACACGTCGCTCCGGGACGGTTCCCACGCCCGGTCGCATCAGTTCACCGAGGATGAGGTGCGCTCCGTGGTGGCTGCCCTCGATGCCGTGGGCATACCAGTGATCGAGGTCACCCACGGGGACGGCCTTGGAGGTTCGTCCTTCAACTACGGGTTCTCGGGCACCGACGAGCGGGTGCTGATGAAGGTCGCTGTGGCGACCGCCCGCCGGGCAAAGATCGCAGCGCTCATGCTCCCAGGGCTGGGCACCAAAGACGACATCCGCTTCATCGCGGATGCCGGGTTGTCCGTGGTGCGCATAGCCACGCATTGCACCGAGGCTGACATCGCTGTCCAGCACTTCGGCATCGCCAGGGATCTCGGCTTGGAGACCGTGGGCTTCTTGATGATGGCACACTCCCAGCCGCCGGAGATGATCGCCGCTCAGGCCCGCATCATGGCCGACTCCGGCTGTATGTGCGTCTACGTGGTGGACTCTGCCGGTGCCCTCATCCTCGACGGTGTGACCGACCGCGTCGCCGCGGTGGTAGCCGAACTGGGCGCTGACGCCACCGCGGGTTTCCACGCCCACGAGAACCTCGGCGTCTCGGTGGCCAACAGCATCTACGCCATTCGCGCCGGGGCGGTGCAGATTGACGGCTCAACCCGCGGCCTGGGCGCTGGCGCCGGCAACACGCCGCTCGAGGCGCTCAACGCGGTGGCCGACCGCCTCGGCATCACCACCGGCGTCGACGTCCCGGGTCTCATCGACGCTGCCGAGGACGTGGTCCGGGCGGTCATGGAAGAAGAGTGCATCAAGGACCGCATGTCGGTGACCATGGGCTACGCCGGGGTCTACAGCTCCTTCCTGCGCCACGCCTACGACGCCGCCGACACCTATGGTGTGTCGGGGGCTGCCATTCTCACCGAGTGCGGCCAGCGCAAGCTGGTGGGCGGCCAGGAGGATCAGATCATCTCCATCGCGGCCGCGCTCGGCGCGGCACGCGAAGAGGTTCCGTCAGGTGCCTGATCTCGCCAAGCTGGCCCGGTACCTGGTGGACGCCGAAGCACGCCGCGAGGCGGTGACACCCATCACAGACGCCGAGCCAGGACTCAGCGCCGAGGATGGCTACGCCATACAGGCCCTGGTGATCGATGCCAAGTTGGCGGCGGGCGAGCGGGTGGTGGGCGCCAAGCTCGGCCTCACCTCCAAGGCCAAGCAGGCCGCCATGTCGGTTGACCAGCCCGTCTACGGCGTCCTCACCTCTGGGATGGCCCTCGGTTTCGACCAACCCCTCAACTGCGACGAGCTCATACACCCCCGCGTTGAGCCCGAGATCGTCTTCATGCTCGCAGAGTCCCTCGCCGGACCAGGAGTCACCGGCCACGACGTGCTGGACGCCACTCGCTGGCTCACGTGCGGGCTCGAGGTCATCGACAGCCGCTTCGCCGACTTCCGCTTCACCCACGCCGACGTGGTGGCGGACAACACGAGTGCCTCGCGCTTCTGCCTCGGCAGCATGCGTTGCTCCCCGTCCGAGGTCCCCGACCTCTCCCTCGTCGGTTGCAACCTTCAGGTGGGGTCCAAAGTGGTCGCCACCGCCGCGGGCGCAGCCATCCTCGGGCACCCCGCAAGCGCGGTGGCCATGCTCGCGAACTGGATGGGTGCAAGGGGTGGTTCCCTCGACACCGGGACAATCATCTTCTCGGGTGGCCTGACCAACGCCGTGCCGATGCACCCAGGGGTGAGCGTGTCCGCCACCTTTGCCCGCCTCGGCACCATCACCCTGCGGGGGGTATAGATGCCGCTGATCCGATCCAGGTCAACATGCTTCGATGGTCGCAGCCCCCGAACAGAGGACGGAGTTGCTCCGGTCCATCACCCGCACCGTCCACGACGAGTCCGCGACACGACAGCATCGGTGCCGATGGAGCCTCCTCGAGCGATGACACGTCGGCGCACAAGCTCTCGAACCCTCTGCTCGTCCGCCTGGAGCTTTGCTGGCTGCCTGCTCGATCGGGACGTCGTGGGGGCCGCACCGTGAGCGGGGACGCCGGCTCCCCGCCCGGCGCGCCGGGCGGGGAGCCCTACGGCCACGCTGGCAGCCCGGAGGTGGGCCGCACCGTTGACGCCGGCGGCATCGCCACCAACTATCACGACGCTGGCACGGGACCGGTCGTCGTCCTCATCCACGGCTCTGGGCCAGGTGTCTCGGCTTGGGCCAACTGGCGTCCGGTAATGCCGCTGCTGTCCAGCCGCTTCCGGGTGCTGGCACCCGACATCGTTGGCTTCGGCCACACCGAGCGCCCCAACGGCTTCGAGTACCGGCTCCCGTCCTGGATCGCCCACCTCCGGGCGTTCCTGGACGCCCTCGGCATAGAGCGGGCCCACCTGGTGGGCAACAGCTTCGGCGGTGCCCTTGCCCTGTGGCTGGCCGTGGAGACCTCCTACGTCGACCGCCTCGTGCTGATGGGCAGCGTCGGGCTCTACTTCGAGATCACCGCCGGCCTCGATGCGGTGTGGGGCTACCAGCCGTCGTACGAGAACATGCGCTCCCTACTCGACATCTTCGCCTTCGACCCGTCGCTCGCCACCGACGACCTGGCTCGCCTGCGCTACGAGGCCTCGACCAGACCGGGGGTCCAAGAGTCCTACGCCGCGATGTTCCCCCCTCCCCGCCAGCGGTGGGTGGACGCCCTCGCCCTGCCCGAGTCGCGCCTCGCCTCGCTCGCCAACGAGGCCCTGGTCATACACGGGCGAGAAGACCGGGTCATCCCGGTGGCCAGCTCGATGCGCCTTGGCCAGCTGCTGCCCAACTCCCAGCTGCACGTCTTCGGCCGTTGCGGACACTGGACCCAGATCGAGCACACCGCCCGCTTCGCCCGGTTGGTCGGCGACTTTCTGGGGGAGTAGGCGGACAAGCGTGGGCGTCTGCAGCGACGCGCTGGCGACAACGGTCGGTCCCGAGATCCTCGCCGCCCTCGACAGCGACCGGCGTCTCCGG
This sequence comes from Actinomycetes bacterium, assembly GCA_021811865.1. The sequence continues at coordinate 15,073 of JAKAQB010000022.1, forward strand.
GCACCGGCTGGGCGAGCACGACCGCGCTCGGTTCGCCGAGACGGTCGACCTGGCTTCCACGCTCACCCTCGACCGGGTCCTCGAGCACGTGCTCGGCCCCGGTGCCTGCGCCAAAGACCCGCGCGCCAACGCCCTCGTCGCCCTCGAGCTGCTGCGCCTCCTCCCCGCCAGCTGACGCAGCGGGCACCGCCCTCCACGCAGACCGCAGACGCCGGCCAGCCCCTTCAGCGTGCCGCCCGTCGCCGAGGCGGCTCCGGACGCTCCACGAGCTCCAGGCCTTCGAGCTCGGCCAGGAGCTGGCGGGACTCCGCCAGCGTGCTCGTGAGGATCGCCTTCGCCACCTCCAGCAGGTCGAAGATCCGGGGATCGGTCACCGAGTAGCGGACCGTCGACCCCTCCTTGCGGCTCTGCAGCAGGTTCGCACGCCGCAAGATCCCGAGCTGCTGGGACAGGTGCGACGCCTCCAGGCCTACCTCGGGGATCAGCTTTCCCACCGAGCGCTCCCCGTCGCGCAGCAACTCCAGCACCCGGATACGCGCCGGGTGCGCCAGGGTCTTGAAGAAGTCCGCCTTCACCTGGTAGATCGGTCGCGTCATCGGCAGCGACCGTCGATGTCGGGCGGCAAAGTCCGCGAGGCGGTCCGCCGAGCAATCGTGCCCAATCCTGAGGAAGGCATCAACTCGTCAAGTTATCAGCTGGCGTGGGGCACTGCTGCCAGCGAGCCTGCCCGCTCCCTGGGGGGTGCCATTTACAGCACCACGCGCGACCTCTGGATCGCGGTTCGATGCATTGGACGAGCGGCGTCACCTCCAACCCGAGCGGCTACGCCGCGGAGAGCGCCGCAATGATCTGGTCGACCGACGGGGCGACTTCGGTCCCAGCCCCGGTGCAGTAGGTCCGGCAGGCGAAGGCTGGTGGGCCTTCGACGTCGGCGAAGGGGTCGAGACCGTCGAGGAGCAGGGTGGGCGATCCGTGGAAGTGGAGTCTGGGCGTGGACGGTCACTGCCTGGTGATCAAGGTGACAAGAGCCCGGTGACGGGAGACTGTCACGCCGGGATCCGTGGGCCGGGGGGTGAGAGTCCCCCCGGCGACCCGACAGATCCGCCTGGGGTATCGCGAGGCCTGCAGAAGTCCGAGGTGGAGGATATCTCGATCGCCGTCGCGCGAGAGGACGACCGACTTCGCTCACGGCGCGTGGCGGGCCCGGCCGTGGCTCCCACCGGTCGCACCGCTCCAGACGTCCCTCTCCGCCCCGCTCCTCAGCTTACGGCCTGTGCGACAAGTGCGGCTATCCTCGCCTCGTCGGCGACGGTCAGCTCGCGCGCACCTCCCTCTCGCCTTCCTCCGCGCTCTGGGCCTTGGTGCGGTGAGCGGCAGCCTTCTGCTCTCGAAGGCGTTCCTTCATCGCGGCGCGCTCTTCGACGGAGAGACCCTCAGTGACGTCAGCGGCCATCGTGGATGCTCCACACAGGTTCCGCTTCGCGTGCTGCCAGCGCCGTGAACGTGGGGACGGCGAGGAGCGCGGGCGGACGTCAGGCGGGGGTTCGCCTCCCGGTGCAGGTGCGCGTGGGGGGCACCTGCCGCCGCCTGGTTGCGCGCTCGATGCCTCATCTCGAAGAGCCCCGGGAAGCTCAGTGCACGAACACGCCGAACACCTTGACCGCCACCAGGAGCGCCGAAGCGACGAGGTACACGCGGAGCACGAGCAGGCCCGCCCGGCGACTGGTGGACATCGATGGCCGGGCGAGCAGGTGCAGCGGGGGCATCCGCCAGGTGGTCCTGTCCAGCTGTCGCATCTCGGCGAGGCGGTCGGCTCCCCCACTGGCCGTGCGGCGTCGCGCCCGCAGGGCCAGCGGTACGACGACCGCGCCGACACCGCCAGCAGCAGCGAAGAGCACCTCAGTCAGCACCACTGCGTTCACCGAGGTGAACAGTGTCGAGACGACTAGGATCAACGACAGCACCACGAGCACAGCGATGATCGTGTAGTCGATGACGTTCTGCCAGGCAGTGTTCACCCAGGGCCCGAGGACCTCGGTGTCGTTGCAGAGCAGCACCAGGAACACGATGGCTGAGGGGAGCAGGATCCCCGCCAGCACCTGGACGTACTGGGTGAGCGTGCCGAGCAGGTGCGAGCTGCCCACCAGCACGACGGCGGCGGCGAGGAGGATCTGACCGGCGTAGGCGCCGTAGAAGAGGGGGGCAGAGCGTATGGAGCGGTGCAGCGAATGACGCTGGTTGAAGGTGTCCCCGAAGGCGTAGGAGGTGGAGAGCGACACCGCCCCGGCACCCAGGATCGCAGCCACGAGCAGCAGGATGGCTGAGAGCGCGCCTGCGAACGGGCCGAGGGTGGCACGGATGGCGTCGTTGAACCAGCCCGAGTCGACGTAGGTGGCCGAGGGCCCGAAGGCCCTGGTGTGGTTCAAGGCGAACGCAGCGAAGGCGATCATCGCGCCCGCTGCGAGCGTCGTGAGGACGGCGCCCAGGAAGGTCTCGGTGCGCTCGTAGTTGAGCCAGCGCGGGGTGATCCGCTTGTCCAAGATGTTGGACTGCTGGAAGAAGAGCTGCCAGGGCGCGACGGTCGTGCCCACCACGGCGACGATGAGCAGGATCGCCGGGCCGTTCACCCCGCCCTGGACCCCTGGGACCAGTCCCTGGAGGATGGGGCCCGCCGTGGGGTGGGCGAGGAAGAAGCACGGGACGACGACGAGGCTGGCCACCACGGTGAGGAGCATGAAGCGCTCCCAACGGCGGAACTTGCCGGTCGCTGCGAACGCGAACAGCAACACCGCGGCTACTGGGACGCTGTAGTACGGCGAGATGCCGAAGTAGGCGAGCGCGAAGCGGACCCCGATGAACTCGGTGAGCAGCGTCAAGAAGTTCAAGAGGAACAAGTCGCCCACCGAGAACAGGTTCCAGAAGCGTCCGAAGCGCTCCTTGATCAGCCTGGCGTGGCCGACCCCGGTGACGGCTCCGAGGCGGGTCACCATCTCCTGGGCCACGTAGAGCACGACGAAGAGCCCGACGAGCACCCAGAGCAGCGAGGTGCCGTAGTGCTGGCCGGCCTGGGTGTAGGTCTGGACGCCGCCGGCGTCGTTGTCGCCGGTCATGACGATGAGGCCCGGTCCCATGACAGCGGCGAGCGTGAGCAGGCGCTTCCGCCAGGTGCGGCGTGGCGCGTGGTCGTGCATCGAGATGGTCCCCAGGGATCCCTCGATGTCGCCGATGTGCGCGTCGTCGAGGACGGCGGGCGCGAAGTCGAGGGTGCCGTCCTGGCGAGACGCGACGGCGGGTTCGGTCTGGTCCCGACCGAGGGTCCCGTCGCCGGCCGCGGCAGGGCGGCGCGCGGCGCCGGGTGGTGCGAGCAGCTTGAAAGGCATGGAAAGGCTCCTTCTCGAAGGCGCGCAGCAGCGCGCCAGAGGCGATCGAAAGGATCGAAAGCGACGTCGACGGACGTCTGCGGGCAGGCGCGACGGCGCCCACCGAGCCGAGCAGGATCCGCTCTCGTCACGCCGGGCAGGTCGGCCCTCTGGCGGAACGAGCTCAGCCTCCGCCTTCGGTCACCCGGAGGAAGCCGGAGGCGCCAGGTTCGTCAGGCCCGCACGGGGCAAGGAGAGCGCCAGGTACTGGGAGGTTCGGATTGCACCTGGATCACCTCCTCGTTCAGTCCTTCTCGGTCACGAGCCAGAGCAAAGCATAGCCGCGAGGCGCCTGCCGGCCGGCCCGACGGGAACGACGGTCCGGGAGATCGCCTCGTTCGTCTGTCGCCGATGCGATCTGCCGGGCCGGCCGGAGCCCGCGTCTCCAACCGACCAGCGTGCGACGAAGAGCGACGATGACGGCACGAACGTTTCGGCAGGCGCCTCAGCCAACCAGGAGCAAGAGCGGTTCTGGAACGACGTCGCTGGGCCGCTCTGGGTGGCGGCCGAGGAGGAGACCGAGCTCCACGCTGGTCGTTTCGGCGAGGCGGCACTCGCGGTCGGCGTGCGAGGCGTCGCAGGTCCGGTTCCGCCGCGCCGACGCCCAGGTCGCCGATCTCGGGGCCGGATTCTTCGATCTCGTGTTCAGTCGCTACGGGGTGATGTTCTTCGCCGACCCGGTCGAGGCGTTCGCCAACTTCCGCCGGGCGCTGCGTCCCGGCGGGCGGATGGTGTTCGTCTGCTGGCAGGCGCCCTCGGACAACCCGTGGATGGCCGCCGTGAACCGCGGTGCCGCCCGGATCTTCTCGTTGGAGACGCCGTCCTGCGCGCCGGTGGGTTCTCCTCGGTCGGGATCGCCGCGCACGAAGAGAGCTTGCGCCTCGGGGTCGGTCAGCCAGTCGACGACTGGGTCCACCAGCGTCTCTTGATGGGCCCTGCTCGCACGACGTACCTCGAGGCGGGATCCGAACGCCGGCGCGAGGTCGTGGATGCCCGCCCGTGACCGATCGCCGTGCGGCGGCTCCAGGGCGCAAGGCGGACGGGTAGCCTCGGTCCCTGTCTTGTACCGCGGGCCGCCTCTTGGTGGCAGGGTTCGTCGCCCATGAGGGTCAACCGGGGCGCCGACGTGCGCGTGCTGTTCTTCAGACCGGCGGTGAAGCTGGCAGCCAGTGGCATCGAGGCGTACGCCCGAGGGCTACACCGTGCTCAGCTTCTGAACCCTGGCGGACCTGGAGGACCTGGCGGTGTGCGGTCAGTCAGGCGCGTCGAACCGTCTCGACGCCGGCTGGAGGCGGGTCACATCTTGCACGTGCAGCCGTCCCAGAACGCTGCCGGGCGCTTGCGGGCGAGCCCTCGGAGCTCGAGCACGAGCTCGTCTGGGCTCCCGTGCTCAGCCTTGAACAGCACGGTGATCGGGAGGTCGGCGTCGACGGGCGCATAGCGCTCGGCATCTCCGGGCTGCGTGGTGGACGCGCTGAGCAGCGTCAGCGCGCCGTGGCAGCACTGTCGTCGTGTTGATCGCACCCACAAGGTTCCGCCACGCGCCGCCACGTAGTCGCAGACCTCCCTGGCGGCGGTCACCTTCACGAACGCGATCCTACGGTTCGGCCGTCGCCGGGTGCCCGGCGGCGCCCAGGGCGGCACACGCCCTGCATCGGTTGCCGGTAAAGCGAGTGGTTAGCATCGCCCGGATGGCGACGCAGGCCGCGGTGGGGATCATCCACACCGAGGAGCTCACGAAGATCTACCCGCAGGCCGATTTTGCCGCGGTCGACCACCTGGACCTCGACGTGAGAGCTGGTGAGATCTTCGGCCTCCTCGGACCGAACGGCGCCGGGAAGACCACCACGGCCGGCATCCTCACGACGAGGGTCGTGCCGACCTCGGGTCGGGCGACCGTCGGGGGGGTAGACGTGGCTGCGCACCCAGCGCTCGCGAAGCAGCTGAGCGGGATCGTCTCGCAGCAGAACACGCTGGACCGCCAGCTCACCGTATGGGAGAACCTCTACTTCCACGGCCGGCTGTTCGGCGTGGGCGCCGCGCCCTCCCGGCGCATCGCCACCGACCTCCTCGAGCAATTCCAGCTCGAGAAGTGGGCCAAAGCCTCGGTCTTCGCGCTCTCCGGAGGGATGGCGCAGAGGTTGATGGTGGCGCGGGCGATCTTCCACCGGCCCGCGGTGCTGTTCCTCGACGAACCGACGGCCGGGCTCGACCCTCAGAGCCGCCTCGCGCTCTGGGAGATCCTCGAGAGGCTGAACGAGCAGGGCCAGACCATCCTCCTCACCACCCACTACATGGAGGAGGCTGACAGCCTCTGCGACCGCGTCGCCATCATGGACCACGGACGGATCCTCGCTCTCGACACGCCGGCCGCCTTGAAGCGCGGGATCGGCGCGGACACCGTCGTCACGGTGCGCTCGGCCGGCGACCTCGCCGTGCTCGGGGACCTGCTCACCCGGGACGTCGCGGGGGTCACCCGAACGCGCATCTCCGACGGGATGCTCCAGCTGCACGTGCGCGGCGAGCACCGGCTGATCCCCGAGATCGTCCTCGCAGCCGATCGGCACGGCTTCGACCTCCTGGACCTGTCGGTCGCGGAGCCCAGCCTCGAGACCGTGTTCATCTCGCTCACCGGAAGGGAGCTACGCGACTGATGGCAGTCAAGACGCCGGCCGCCTCGCCTACACCAGCCGCTGCGCTGGGTGCCGACGGGGCCATCTCCGTCCACCTCCGGCCGGTCGTCGCCGCCAGCTACACCGCCCTCGGTGCACTGCTGCTCCGCGACCTCCTCGTGCTCTGGAGGGACAAGTGGATCTTCGTGCTCCGCACGATCGTCCAGCCGTTCCTCTTGTGCTTCGTCTTCCTCTACGTCTTCCCGAAGATCGGTCAGGGCATCGGGGGAAGGGGCGCCGCAGCCGAGTCGGCCTTCGCCACGATCCTCGTCCCGGGCGTCGCAGGCATCTCGATCATGTTCCAGGGGGTCCAGTCGATCGCCCTCAACATGGCCCAGGAGTTCGGTTTCACGCGAGAGATCGAGGACAGGGTGCAGGCGCCCTGCCCGATCTGGCTCGTCGCGATCGCGAAGGTGCTCTCCGGCGCAGCGCAGGGCGTCCTTTCCGCCGCCATCGTGCTGCCCATCGCAGACGTCGTTCACGCCGCCGGGGTCCACGCCCATCTCGACCTGCACTGGTGGATCGTGCTCACGCTCGTGCCGCTGGCCTGCATCGCGATGGCGAGCCTGGGCCTCGTCCTCGGGACCAGCTTCCAGCCACGCAACATCGGTCTCATGTTCGGGTTCATCATCCTGCCGATCACGTTCCTCGGCGGCACCTACTACTCCTGGACGACGCTGGCGCCGGTCAAGATCGGCGGCTTCCACTGGCTCCAGACGCTGGTGCTGCTCAATCCCCTGATCTACGTGAACGAGGGCATGCGCGCCGCGTTCACCTCGTTCCCGCACATGCACCTCTACGTGATCTACCCGGTCCTGGCCGGCTTCGCAGCGCTCCTCCTCGCGGTCGGACTCCGGAACTTCCGCCGGCGCGTCCTCAGCTGACCCGTGCCGGCTGCGCCCTCTCGCCCGGTGTCGCCTGCGGCGTCCCCGCTGCCCGGCGCCGGGGTGAGGGTCGCTCTCAGGCCCCGGGGAGGCCGAGGATCACCGCAGCACCGCCCCGCCGTCGACCACGAGCGTGTGGCCCGTCACCCACGCCGCCTGGTCGGACACCAGCCAGAGGGCAGCGCCGGCGATGTCCAGGGGCATCCCGAGCCGGCGAAGGGGTAGCGCCTGGGCGACGGCGTCACCGTGGCTGTCGACCAGCACCCGGGCGAAGTCGGTGCGGACCAGGCCGGGCGCCAAGGCGTTGACCCGCACACCGGGGCCGAGCTCGGCGGCGAGGACGTGGGTCTGGTGGATCAGGGCGGCTTTCGACACGTCGTAGGCGCCGATGCCGCCCTCGGCCCGCAGGCCGCCAATCGAAGAGACGTTGACGACGGCGCCGCCGTTGGAACCCATCCACGCCCGCCACGCCGCCTGGGTCCAGACAAGCGGGCCACGGACGTTGACCTGCCACACCTTGTCCAGCCTCGGTAGGTCGATCTCCACCAGCGGACCGAAGTACGGGTTGGTGCCCGCGTTGTTGACGAGGATGTCCAGCCTGCCGAAGCGCTCGACCGTGGCGGACACGCACGCCCCGGCGGCGTCGGGGTCGCCGGCGTTCGCCGGGAACGTCGCCACCTCTCCGCCGATGGCGGCGGCCGCCTCGTCGAGGGGAACCGGCTTGCGGGCGGACAGCATCACCGCCGCCCCGGCGCCGGCAAGGGTGGCGGCGATCGCCCGGCCGATGCCCCGGGACGCGCCGGTCACCAGGGCGACCCGCCCGGTCAGGTCGATGCTCGCGGATGCAGCTTCGGTCACCCCCGGCACGGTAGCCGCCACCCCGGTACCCTGCCGGGACGCCATGGATCCCGCCGTCGCCGCCGCCGCCTTCGGGCTGGCCGCTCTCGGGGAGCTCCCGGACAAGACGATGTTCGCCTCTCTCCTCATGGCCACCCGGGGGCGCCCGCTGGCCGTCTGGTGCGGCGCCGCCGCCGCCTTCGTCGTGCACGTCGCCATCGCCGTCGCCGTCGGCGCCGCTGCCGTCGCCCTCGTCCCCCGCCGGGTGCTGGACATCGCGGCCGGCGCCGTCCTGCTCGGCTTCGGGGCCTGGGCATGGCTCGCCCGTCGAGCCGCGCCGGACGACGACGAGGAGCTCACCGCCCGCCCCGGGCACCACGTCGCCCTGCGCGCCGCCGGCGTGATCTTCGTCGCCGAGTGGGGTGACCTCACCCAGCTGTTGACCGCCGACCTCGCCGCCCGGTCCCACCGCCCTTTCTCCGTCGCCGTCGGTGCCGTCGCCGCCCTCTGGCTCGTCGCCGCCCTCGCCGTGGTCAGCGGCTCCCGACTGCTCAGCCGCCTGTCGGTCCGCACGCTACGGACGGTCACGGCGGTCGTGCTCAGCGCTCTCGGCGCCTTGGCGGTCATCGGGGCGGTCACCCGGGGCTGAAGCGGGTGCGGCCGTGCCCATCACCGGCCCTTCGATGGGAAAGAATGGAGCCATGGTTGATCTCTCCGCGCCCAGCCTCGCTGACGCGCCGGCGGAGGTGGTGGCGCCACTCGAACCTCACGTGATCGTGCTGTTCGGGGCGACCGGCGACCTCGCCCGCCGCAAGCTCCTCCCCGGCGTCCTGCACCTCGCCGAGGCGGGGCTCCTGCCCGAGTACCGGCTGGTGGGCGTAGCGACCGACGACCTCGACGACGAAGCCTTCAGGGACCTGGTGCGCCACGCCTGCGAGGAGTTCGCCCGCACGGATGTGCCCGACTCGACATGCAGCGACTTCGGCAAGCACCTGTCGTACGTGCCCGTCCCCGCCGGCGCCGGCACCCTCCACGACGCCGTCACCGCCCTCGAGGAGGAGCTCGGCGGCCAGCCCCGGCGCCTGCACTACCTGTCGATCCCCCCCAACGCGGCCGGGTCCGTCACCCGGATGATCGCCGCCGCCGACCTCGTCCAACGATCCCGGATCATCATGGAGAAGCCCTTCGGCACGGACCTCGCCAGCGCGCGGACCTTGAACGCCACCGTCCACGGGATCTTCCGCGAGGACCAGGTCTTTCGGATAGACCACTTCCTCGGCAAGGAGGCGGCGCAGAACATCCTCGCCTTCCGATTCGCCAACGGCCTCTTCGAGCCCATCTGGAACCGGGACCACATCGACCACGTCCAGATCGACGTCCCCGAGACCCTGTCGGTGGCCGACCGCGCCGTCTTCTACGAGGAGACCGGGGCGTTCCGGGACATGGTCGTCACCCACCTGTTCCAGATCCTCGCCTTCATGGCGATGGAGCCGCCCACCGCCCTCGAGCCCCGGGCCATCAGTGAGGAGAAGAACAAGGTCTTCCGGTCGATGCGACCGCTCGACCCGGGCCACGTCGTCCGCGGGCAGTACGAGGGCTACCGGCACACCCCCGGCGTCGACGCGCGCTCGCAGACCGAGACGTTCGTCGCCCTGCGCGTCGACATCGACAACTGGCGGTGGGCGGGCGTCCCGTTCTTCCTGCGCACCGGCAAGCAGCTGGCGGAGGGCGCCCGGATCATCTCGATCGCCTTCCGCGAGCCGCCCAAGAGCATGTTCCCGGTCAACTCCGGCGTCGGCACCCAGGGCCCCGACCACCTGACATTCGACCTCGCCGACTCGTCCAAGCTTTCGCTGTCGTTCTACGGCAAGCGCCCCGGCCCCGGCATGAAGCTCGACAAGCTGAGCCTGCAGTTCGCCCTCCACGAGACGGGCCGGGAGGCGGACGTGCTCGAGGCCTACGAGCGGCTCATCCACGACGCGATGGTCGGCGACCACACCTTGTTCAACACGGCGGAGGGCATCGAGCGCCTATGGGAGATCTCCCAACCCCTCCTCGAGCACCCCCCGCAGGTGCTGCCGTACTGGTCGGGCAGCTGGGGACCGGCGACCGTCGACGAGCTCATCGCCCCCCGGGAGTGGCGCCTTCCCTTCCGGCGGGGCTGGCGCAGCGCCGACACCTGAGTCCAAGAGGGCCGCTCGAGAGTGACCAAGGTCCCTATCGCCCAGCTGGTGAGGCCGACGAACAACTACCTACTGCGTGTTGGATAGGGACCTTCGGCCCTGCCGGGCCCCGGGTGGATCCTCCCAGGATGGCTCGGAGGAGGTGCGGAGAGATGACCGCAGAGGAGGCACTGGTGACGGTGGTGGCTGAGTGGGCCCGAGGCGAGGCGCCTTGCGACCCGGGTGCCGCGGGGCACGCCGTGGCGATCGTCGTCGACTGCTACCGGAGTGGCAGGTCTGTGAACGAAGCCTGCGAAGCGGCTCGGGCGTTCGTCGGGAGCTGGACGCGCCACCCGGCGCACCCGAGGGCCGCCGCTCGGATGTCCTTGGAGCTGGCGTCGTGACCCTCGTCGCCGCTGCGGTCGTTACTGATGCCGAGGAGGGTCACGGCTGGTCGACGGGAGCGGCTGTCGGGCGTGGTGAGGGACTGGCGAACCTGGTCTCCCGGCTCAAGGCGGTCGCCAGCGAACTGACGACGGGCCTGCCCGAGCTCGCCGACGGCTCCTCGTGGGTCCAACTCGACGCGGCTCTGCGTGCCCTGTACGGCGCGCTGGCGGCCCTCCGGACGCTCGACGGGCCCGCGCCAGCGTCCCGACTGGCTGCTTCGCCGGCCGGCTTCGTCTCCGAACCTCCCCTGCCTGTCAGGTTGTGACTTTTGGCCCCACCGATCGAGCAGCTGGCGCTGTTGGTCTTGAACAGAGGGAGAAATCCAACGATCAAGGAGGTAGCCATGTTGATGCGATTCGATCCCTTTCACGAGTTCGACCGGCTCTTCGAGCAGGCGCGCGACGCGAGGGGGAGCAGGACGATGCCGCTTGACGCTTACCGCAAGGGTGAGACATTCCACGTCGAGGTTGACCTGCCGGGCGTGAGGCCTGACTCGATCGAGGTGACGGTGGAGAAGAATGTGCTCACCGTGAAAGCCGAGCGGCACTGGAGCGACGAGGGCACCGAGACCGTCGTGTGCGAGCGGCCACAGGGGACCTTCACCCGTCAGCTGTTCCTGGGCGACGGCCTCGACACCGCCAACGTTCAGGCGTCTTACGAGAACGGGGTCCTGCGCCTGCGGGTACCGGTCGCCGAGGAGGCCAAGCCCCGCCGGATCGAGGTGAGCGCTTCGCCCAAGGCGGAGGCCATCACGACCGTCAGCGCCGCTTGATCCCCCATGTTCCTCCCACGGCCGGCGGCAGCTGCCGCCGGCCGTGTCGTGCACGAAAACGGCTCCCACGCCGATGTGCGCCACCGTCAGGTCCGGAGGGACCTTCGGCCCTAGCCGCCTCGGGAGCACGGATGCAGGCTGAAGCCCAGATGGCCTCGACAAGAGCCCAGATAGCCTTGACAAGTCAATCCTGAAGGAGAAGGAGGGATCCCGGCAATGAAAGCGTTCGTCTACCACGGTGTTCGTCCCGGGGTGGTGGAGCCGCGCCTGGCCGAGCTGGCCGAGGCGCTCCGCTGCTCGGTGGACGCCCAGGGCGCGGTCCCTGCTGGCGTGGCGGGCCACCTCAGGTCCGACAACGGCTGGGGCGGCCGCCTCATCGACGTGCTCGAGGTGATCACCGAGAACCCCGAGACCATGGGGTACCTGGCCGGCGGCCGGCGGCCCGGAGAAGTGCTCACCTGGCTCCAGCCGTGGGCCGATTCGCCGCTGTCCGTAGAGGAGATCCGCCTGGTCGTCTCCTGCGGGGGCTGGGACCCCGAGCCCTTCGTCGTCCTGTCCCGCGCCGGGCTCCTCGAGAGCTTCCTGCTCCAGGCCGACGGCTCGCCGCGGCGCATCCTGGGCGAGCTGGCCGGGGGGTGGGCGAGCGACCAGCTCGCCCTGGCCGACGACGAGCAGGTCCTGCGCCGGGTCTGCCAGCTCCTCTGATCTGAAGACGACGTCTCCTCACCCCCACTGCAGGGCTGACCGCCCCGATGGGGGGCGGCGGTGTCCAAACCGGACGACTACCGCAAGCGAGCCTCCCGGCTCCGAGCTGGTCACCGCAGGGCCGAAGCGCCCAACTTCCCGACCGCTGCGTAGGCGCCCCCGACTCTTTGCCTGCTGGTAGGAGGGGAGCCCTCTGGCATTGGGCCTAATGCCCCTACCGCCCGCCGAAGCTGGTACGTATGGTGGGAACGACTCTTGGAAGCAAAGACTCGTGGAAGCAAAGACTGTTGGAAGCGGAGACGAAAAGAAGGACATGATGCGAAGCAAGGTATTCGACGTGCCACACCACCCCGTGCCAAACGACCCCGTGCCACACGACCCCGTGCCACACCGGATCGTCATACTTGGCGCTGGAACAGGAGGAACGCTGGTCGCAAACCGCCTGCGGCGCCTGTACCAGCGAGACGAGGCGTTGATCACCGTCGTCGACCAAGACGATCGCCACGTCTACCAACCAGGCCTGCTCTTCGTCCCGTTCGGCCTCACGCATCCAGAGGACATCGTCCGGCCGCGGCATCGCCAGCTGGGTGGCGGCATCGACTTCCGCCAGGTCCCGATCGAGAGTCTCGACTTGGACGCAAGCATCGTTCATCTGGGCGACGGGACCTCGCTCGGCTACGACGTCCTGGTCATAGCGACCGGCTCGCGGCTTCAGCCCGAGGAAACCGACGGCCTCACCGGGGCGGGATGGATGGAACGCGTCTTCACCTTCTACTCACCAGAGGGGGCTGCCGCTCTCGGAGCGGCCCTCGCTCGCTTCGATCGGGGAAGGCTGGTCGTGAACATCGTCGACCTGCCGATCAAGTGCCCGGTCGCGCCCCTCGAGTTCTGCTTCCTCGCTGACTGGTACTTCCACGAGCGCGGGATACGAGACCAGGTGCAAATCAGCTTCGTCACCCCCCTCGATGGGGCGTTCACCAAGCCCGTCGCCTCGAAAGCGCTCGCGACAATGCTGGCGGAGAAGGACATCGACCTCGTGACCGAGTTCAATACGGGCAAAGTCGACGGTGCTAATGGCAAGCTCATCTCCTACGACGACCGCGAGGTTCCCTTCGACCTCGCGGTCATCGTGCCACTGCATGGGGGGGCTTCCTATCTCACCAGCGCGGCCGGCCTGGTGGACGAGCTCGGCTTCGTGCTGACCGACGAGCATACGCTGCAATCCGAGGCCAGACCCAACGTGTTCGCGATCGGGGATGCCGCTGGCGTGCCCATCTCCAAGGCGGGCTCCGTCACCCACTTCGAGGGCGAGGCGCTGGTCGAGAACGTCCGGCGCTTCCTCGAGGGCATGCCTCTAGATGCCTCTTACGACGGTCACGCCAACTGTTTCATCGAGACAGGGTTCTCCAATGCCCTCCTGATCGACTTCAGCTACGACGTCGAGCCACTCCAAGGTCACTACCCATCGAGCCTCGGGCTGCCTTTGCTCAAGGAATCTCACCTGAACCATTTGGGCAAGCTGATGTTCCAATGGTTCTACTGGCACATCCTGCTGCCGGGGCGGCAGGTCCCCGGCGTGAGCTCAGCCATGCCGCGGGCGGGCAAGAAGGACCTGCCCCCGCCGGCGGTGCAGGGAGCAACGAAGCAAGGCGTCGCGACCGTGGACCGCGGGTGAAGGGAGAGGTGATGCCGGAGAGAAACATCACAGGGACGACGGTAGAGGTAGGTGAGGACGGGTTCTTCCTCCATCCTGAGCAGTGGAAGGAGGAGATGGTGCCCGAGCTCGCAACAGAGCAGGGGATCGACCCGCTGACCGACCGGCACTGGCAGGTCATCCGCTTCATGCGCAAGCAGTACCTGGACAAGGGCGAGGGCCCGTCGGTCCGCGTCCTCGGGAAGACCTCGGGTGTGCCCATAAAGGAGCTGTACCAGCTGTTCCCGAAGGGACCGGCGAAGACTGCCGCCAAGCTGGCCGGTATTCCCAAACCTCGTGGGTGCATCTGAGGTCCGGTCACGCTGATGGGCACACTGATGGGCGCACGCTGCCGCTCTTCTGGATGGACCTGTGGACAGGGCTCTTGCCAGCACATTCGTTCATGAGGACGCAGATAATGAGGAGACAGATATGAGTGAGCAAATCGAGAAGGTTTCTATCATTATCTCCAAGGGATCGCTGGATGGGATCTATCCGGGACTGATAATGGCGAACGGAGCAAGGGCAGAGGGGATCGAGGCGAACCTCTTCTTCACCTTCTTCGGGCTGGATGCGATCCACAAGAAGCGGCATGAGAATATCAAGCTGGCATCGGTCGGAAACCCTGGTCTTCACCTCGCCAGCTGGCTCGGGGGATTCCCCGGCGTCTCGAGCTTGATGACACACTACATGGAGCGCCACATGGAGGAGCTGGACATTCCCGCGCTGCCCGAGTTCATCGAGATGATCGCAGACAGCGGGACGCCACTGTACGCCTGCAAGGCGTCCGTCGACCTCTTCGGTATGAAGCAGGATGACTTCATCGAGCAGGTCGAGGATATCATCACAGTGGGTGAGTTCTATGAGAAGGCTGGTGGTGGCCAGATCATCTTCACGTGATCGAGCCGGACTGGCCCTCATCTCACCGTGCAGGAATGGACGAATGGACTGTCGTCCGCCAGGCCGCCCACAGCGCCCTGCGCCCAGGTGCTGACGTGGACCTCGACGCTGTTCGGCCAGGATGAGCTCGGCCCGTGTACGTGGATCGCCCATCGCCGCCGAGCTCAGCGCGCCTGGATCCAGGGCCACCGCATCCGGGACTCCCCGGGGCCTCAGCTGGCGGCGCTGTGGCGCCTGGCCACTGGCGCACCTCCTGCATCATGTCCCCGGACACCGGGCCGTAGGAACGGTCCTGATCCGCGCGCCACTCACGTAGCCACCGGCCATGCTGGAATCCTTCCACCGGTGAGACTGTCCGAACGTTGTGTGCCGCAGCCTTCACCCATGGATGGACGCATCGAGCACGCGGTCCGCAACGCCATCCGCTATGCGGTCACGACGGCGACGGCGAGGCCGTCGTAGCCCTTTCGCCCGACGGTCTGCACGGCGCTGGCCCGCACGCCGGCGTCCGATCCCATCGCCTCCAAGACGGCCCGAGAGCCGATGACCGCCGGGTCGGTCGAGTTGCCGTCGGCGATCGCCCCGCCGCGCACGACATTGTCGACGACGATCACGCTTCCCGGGCGGGTCAGCTGCCGGGCCCGGGCGTAGTACAAGGCGTTGGACGGCTTGTCGGCGTCGATGAACACGAGGTCGAACGGCTCCTCCCCCGCCGCCACCATCGCCTCCAGGCTGGTCGCCGCCGGACCGACGCGGATCTCCACGAGCCCGGCCAGCCCGGCGCGGCGGAGGTTGGCGCCGGCCACATCGGCGTGGCGCGGCTCGATCTCCAGGCTGACCAGGCGGCCGCTGGCCGGGAGGGCACGGGCCAGCCACATCGTGCTGTAGCCGCCGAGCGTCCCGACCTCGAGGGCCCGGCGGGCGCCCACGGCGAGAGCCAGGACCTGGAGGAGGGCCCCCTGGGCGGGAGACACGTCGATGGGCGGCAGGCCCGCCGCCCGGGCATCGGCGAGGGCGGCGTCGAGCTCCGGGTCCGCTGGCAGCAGGACGGCCTCGAGGTGCTCGTCGACGGCGGTCCAGCTGGCGTCCGGCACAGGCAGCATCATCGTGACCTCAACGGGGCTCCCGGCGCAGCTCCGGGGGCAGCCAGTAGTCGGGGGGCAGCTCCACCCGCCCGGTCAGGGCGTCTACGACGGCGAGGACATCGGCGGCGGCGCCGACATCGTGGACCCGGAAGATGTTACCGGGAACCACCGCCGCCAGCGCGACGGCGGCGAGCGTACCGGCGTCACGCCCGAGGGGGCGGCGCTGGAGGATGGCCCCGAGGAAGTCCTTGCGCGAGAGGGGCAGCAGCAGCGGGCGGCCGAGATCGCGCAGCTCGTCGACCCGCCGTAGCAACGCCACGGTCTGGGCCGGCGTCTTCGCCAGGTCGGGGCCGGGGTCGAGGACGATCGCCTCCGGGTCGACCCCCATCGCGACGGCTTGGTCGAGCTTCGCCCGTAACGCCCGGTGCACGGACTCGACGATGTCGTCGTAGCGGACCGGGGCGGCCAGCAGCTCCTTGGGCCGGCCGTCCATGTGGGCGATCACGAGGGAGGCACCGGCCCGCGCGCACACCGACGCCATCTCGGGGTGCAGCAGCCCGCTGACGTCGTTTACGAGGTGGGCGCCGGCGGCGAGGGCCGCCTCGGCGACCGGCGGCTTGTAGGTGTCGACACTGATCCAAACCTCCGGCCAGCGCCTCACCACCCCCTCGATCACCGGCACGACGAGGCCGATCTCGGCCTCGGGCGCGAGCTCGGGCTCCCCCCGTATGAGGGACTGGCCGCCGACGTCGACGATCGCCGCACCCTGGGCGACGAGCCGACCGGCCAGGGCCACGCGATCCTCGACGGTCCGGTACCGGCCGCCGTCGGAGAAGGAGTCGAGGCTGGCGTTGACCACCCCCATGAGCAGCGAGGAGCGCACCTCCACGGTCGCCCCGGCGATCCGCAGCGTAGGGGCGTCAGCGGGCGCCATCCCACGGAGGCTACCCGGGCCCCGCCGTCCCTCATACGAGCTGGCAGGGCCGGTGGTTCGCCTGCCACTCGCTCCGGGTGCACATCCGGGATCTCGGGGCCGGTGTCGGGACGTCGCCCGACGTCTGAGCCACGGTGCGGCCCTGGATGGGTCCGTAGCGACGGGTCGAGCGGCTTCCCGCCTCGAGGGACTCGGCGAAGGCGGGGTAGAGGTGCTTGAACGCCTGGCGGGCGAAGGTCCAGGTGTGGTGGCCGGGCGCCCACCAGGTGTGGACGTCGATGCCGGCGCGCGCCGCATCCCGCGCCAGGATGGGCTCGATGAGGTGATGGCCCTTGTCCTGCAGACCGGCGGCGAACCACCCTTCCAGATGGGGATAGCGGTGCCTGGCCATGAGCAGCCTCGGGTTCCAGGCTCCCTCGCGGGCCACGCTGCCGTCGAAGAGGACCGGCAGGGTGAGGCGGCCATTGGTCCCGAAGTCGGGAGCGGCGTCGCCGGCGATGTCGATGAACCGGCCGAAGAGGCCGTGGTCCTTCAACGCGAGCACGAGCGCGCAGGTCCCTCCCTCGGAGAACCCTGCCAATCCCCAGCGTTGCGGCTCCTCGTGGATCCCGAGGACCCGTACGATCCAAGCGGGCACCGCCTCGGTGAGGTACCGGAAGGCCGGGCCCTCACGGCTGTCGAGGCACTCGGTGTCGTGATTGGGCAGGCCGTTCTCGTCCACCATCACGACGACGGGCGCCTCGCCGCCATGGCGGCGGGCCCAGGCCGCCGAGGCGCCGACCGCCCCGCCGGCGCGCGCCCAGTCGACGGCCCGGCCGGGGGTGCCCGTCAAGGTGACGATCACCGGCAGGTTGGCATGATCCACCCGGTTGAAGTCCGGGGGCAGCCACACGTAGGAATCCGACGGCCGGAACCCCACGCTCCGGCCGGGGATCAGGACCGGACCGAACTCCCCGCTCGGTGGCAGGCCCCGCCGGCCGCTGATGTCGGCGGCGAGCTTCCGCTCGGACACCTGCCCGGGCAGTGGGTGCCCGAGGAGTGCCCCTACGCTCGGCCAGTACCCGTAGAAGGAGTCGATGACCAGGAACACCGCCAGCACGGCGGCGGGGCCGGCGAGGACCCGCGTGGTGCGCAGCGCGAAGCCGCCATGCCGCAGGCCGGTGACCGCTGCTCCGAGGGCGAAGAGGGCCAGGGCGCTGAGCACCAGGAAGCTCGCCGGGTACGGCGCGCCACCCGTCAGCCCGGACGCCCGGACCCACGCCCACAAGGCCGTCACCACCACCGCCACCACAACCGCCAGCACCGGCGCCGTCGAACACCACCATCGAGCCGGCCGGGTAGCGAGGCTGACCGCGACGCCCACGCCGGCCACGGCCACCACCACCCACAGGGCGGGTCCGCGGTCGACGACCACCGGATCGAGGATCCCGGCCAGGGCCAGGCTCCCGACCACAGCTACGCCTACCAGCAGGACCACCGCACCCGGCCACCCCGACACCATCCGGGCGATGCGGAGGGTGAGGCTGTCGCCGCCCGAGGAGTGGCGGCCGGCGCGCGACAGCCGGTCCGGTCCGGGATGGTCAGCCGGGGTTGCTCCGCCACCCCGGCGGTCCCCGCGTGAGGCGCGGCGGTCAGCGTCCGGAGGCCGGCCCATCGCGTCCCCGGGCACGTGAGAACCCCTCGATTGCTGCTGGCTCACCGGAGCGCAGCCTCGCGCCCTCGGGGTGCGGATGCCACGCGCCCGGCTCACCCACCACACGGCTGTGCCGGCACCGGCCCGGTGCTCCTCCGCCGCCGGCTGCGGTGCCGGTGTTACCCGAAGGCTACCCGCTGTTGCCGGAGCTGCCCGACACGCGGAGGGGGGTGCCTGCGGTGATCTCCACGAGCTGCTCGAAGGTGGTGGCGAACACGGAGTGAGGGGTACCAGCCGCCGCCCAGACAGTGGGGTAGCGGGCGAGGTCCTCGTCCACGATCGTCCGCAGCGGCGCTGGGTGGCCGACGGGAGCGACGCCGCCGATTGCCTGGCCGGTCGCGGCCCGGACCTCGTCGGGGGTCGCCCGGCGCATGCCGCTGATGCCCGTCAGCCGCCCCACCAACGCCAGGTCCACCCGGTGGGAACCGCTCGTGAGCACGAGCACCGGGCCGTCGTCGGCTGCGAACACCAGGCTGCTGGCGATGGCACCCACCTCGCAGCCGACGGCGGCGGCGGCCTCGGCGGCGGTGCGGGTGGATGCCTCCAGCTGGCGCACCTGCGCGCCCGGGGCGGCGACGGCGAGCACTTCGGCGACGGCCGCTACCCGTGGGTGGAGCTCGTGGGCGGTCACGCCCGCCGAGTCTACGACCCGGCGCCCGACCCCCGACCTGTCGTGCTCAGCGCCCGACGCGGATGAGCTTCTTGTTGACGAACTCGTCCATCCCGTACCGCCCGAGCTCCCGGCCGAACCCGGACCGCTTGACACCACCGAACGGCAGCTCAGCCCCGTCGGCGCCGACGATGTTCACGTAGACCATCCCGGCTTCGATCCTGTCGGCGACGCGCGCCGCCTGCTCGGGATCGGTTGTCACGAGGTACGAGCCGAGCCCGAACGGCGTGTCGTTGGCGATCGCCACCGCCTCGTCCTCCGACGCCACGCGATAGACCTGGGCAACCGGACCGAAGAGCTCCTCGCGGTACGCGTCGTTGTCGGGCGTGATGTCGGTCAGGACCGTCGGCTCGAAGAAGTTGCCATCCCGCTTGCCGCCGGCGACCAACTTCGCTCCCTTCGCGATGGCGCGCTCGACCTGGTCCTCGAGCCGTTCGGCCGCGACTGCCGACGACAGGGGACCGATCACGGTGTCGGGCGAGCGCGGGTCGCCTGGCCGGACCGCCGTGAGCGCGGCGGTGAACTTCTCCAGGAACGGCTCGTAGAGCTCGTCGGCCACGATGAAACGCTTCGCGGCATTGCAGCTCTGGCCGGTGTTGTCGAGGCGGGCCGAGACGGCTTCCTCGACGGTCCTGTCGAGGTCGTCGGTGCTGAGGACGATGAACGGGTCCGACCCACCCATCTCGAGGACGACCTTCTTGATGTTGCGCCCGGCGATCTCCGCCACCGCTGCCCCGGCACGCTCCGAGCCGGTCACGGAGACGCCGCGCACCCGCTGGTCGGCGATCATCCACTCGACCTGCTCGTTGGAGGCACGGATGTTGACGTACGCCCCCGGAGGGAAGCCGGCCTCGTCGAAGATCCGCTGCATCGCCTCGGCCGACTCTGGGCACTGGGGCGCATGCTTGAGCAGGATCGTGTTGCCGACAACGAGGTTCGGTCCCGCGAACCGCGCCACCTGGTAGTAGGGGAAGTTCCAGGGCATGATGCCGAGGAGCACCCCGACGGAGCTGCGGCGGACAACCGCGGAGCCTTCCCCGGCGAGCAACTCGATCGGCTCGTCGGCCATGAACTTCTCGGCGTTGTCGGCGTAGAACTCATAGATCGCGGCGGCGAAATCCACCTCGGCCAACGCCTGCTCGACCGGCTTGCCCATCTCGGCCGTGATGATCCCCGCCAGCTCCTCGCGACGTTGGGCGTGCAGCTCGCCCACCCGGCGTATCAGCGCTGACCGCTCGGCAGCCGTGGTCGACGCCGACCAACCCCGATGAGCCCCGTCGGCTCGCTCGATCGCAGCTCGCAGATCTGAGTCAGAAGCCGTCGGATACTCCCTGATCGTCTCCCCGGTCGCGGGGTCGACGACGGCGTACATGGCCATGCAGGTCTCCGTTCACTCGTGGTGGACTAGGCGTAGCACAGCTCGCACCGCCAGCCAAGCGGAGATCCCACCACAAGGAGCGTCGCCGGCGGAGGCGAGCAGGTCATCGTCGCCCATCTCCCTCCACGGTCAGCCCGGCGCGGGACGCGCCCGGGTCGTAGTCGTCGTCGACGGCAACCACGCTGCGGCCGTCAGCATCGAGGATCGACGCCGCGATCGAAGCGCGGTAGCCGGCAGCACAATGCACCCAGATCTCATTCCTCGGCAGCTCGTCGAGGCGGGATGTGAGCTCGTGCAGCGGGATGTGGAGCGCCCCCGGGATGTGGGACTCCTCCCACTCGAGCCGGCGCCGCACGTCCAACACGACCGGACCGCCGTCCTCGGTGCGGACCGCGGCAAGCTCGCCGAAAGTGGCCGTCCGGAAGGCACGCAACTCGCGGCCGGCCATGGCCCATTCGCCGGGGGAGCCGGCCGCGGCTCCGGTCGGGCGGTCCATGCCGATGCGGGCGAGCTCCAGCTGAGCGGCCGCCACCTGCTCAGGGCTCTCGCCCAGCAGGGTGAGCGGTGTGCCCCAGGGGATCAGCCACCCGAGGTAGGTGGCCAGCTCTCCGTCGAGACCGAAGTTGAAGCTGCCCGCCGCATGGGAGCGAGCGAATGCGCGGCGCTCCCGCAGGTCGACCACCCACTCCCCGGCGTCGATCCGGCGCCACAGCTCGGGGGCGTCGACTCGTTCCGGTGGCGAGAGGTCGGCCAGGTCCGGACCGGCGGCGTTCGCCGCGCTCATGTGAGCGTAGTAGGCCGGGTAGGCGTCCAAACCGGCCAGGAGCGAGGACACGAAGTCCCCCTCGTCCATGCTCAGCGCCGGGTTGGACTGCTCCTCTGCCGCAATGGTCGACGCCTCCCCGGTCGCCTGGGTGGCCGAGCAGAAGCTGCCGAACCCGTGCGTCGGGTAGATGGCGGCGTCGCCCGGCAGCTCCCGGCCGAGCCGGCGCGCCGAGTCGTACTGGGCGTGGGCCAGCTCCTCGGTGTGCTCGGGTGCGACCAGATCGGGCCGGCCAACCGAGCCGTAGAGCAGCGACCCGCCGCTGAACACACCGACACGGTCACCGTCGACCTGCAGCGCGTAAGCCACGTGATGGAAGGTGTGACCGGGGGTGGCGATCACCGCGACGCCGAGGCGGGGGCTCGCCTGGATCACCTCGCCGTCGGCCACCGCCCGGCGTTCGAAGGACACATCGGCGCCGGCCGGCACCAGATAGGTGGCCCCGGTCGCCCGGGCGAGCGCCAGGCCGCCGGTCACGTAGTCGTTGTGGAGGTGGGTCTCGGCGACGTGGGTGATCCGCACGCCGAGGCGCCCCGCCAGCTCCAGCACCCGGTCGATGTCCCGCTGGGGATCGACGACGAGCGCGACCTCGCCGTCGGTCACCAGGTAGCTGCGATCGCCGAGGCTCTCGGTGCCCATCGTCTCGACGCGCACCGCCGTCGTTGCACCGGCAGCCGTCACGCTCATGCCGCCCCCTCCCGAGCGCCGCGCACCACAGGATAGCCGGCCTGCTGCCATGCGGTGGTGCCACCGGCCACCGAGACCGACTCGAACCCAGCCCGCGCCAGCCATTTCGCTGCCATCACCGAGCGGTCACCGCTGGCGCAGATCACGTAGATGCGCCGCGGGCGGGGCAACTCGCCGACATGGGCGGGCAGCTCGGAGAGCGGGACCAGGCGGGCGTTGGGGACATGGCCGGCTACGTACTCGTCGGGCTCCCGCACGTCCAGCACCACCGCGCCGTCGTTTCGCGCCGCCGCCAAGGCCGCGACTCCGACTTCCACTACTGCCATCAGCAACCACCTCCTGGTCTGCCTGGTCCGTCGATATACCCTCTCGGGTATCACTCGGGTTGCCAACAGTCGGCAGCTCGCGGGTATTCCGCCCCCGCAGAAGGAGCCGACGGCTGCGTAACGTCTCCCACGGTTCCTCTCACAGCACCCCTCACAGCACCCCTCGCAACGCCACGGAACAGCTACCCCGGGGGGTAAGGTTGCGGCCGGACAGCCGGCGAGGGTTCGCCGGGACCGAGCGGCCGGAGGAACGGATGGAACTCGACGTTGCTGAGCTGGAAGCCGTGATCAAGAGGCTGCGACGGGCCCAGGGCCAGATCGGCGGTGTGATCCGGATGATCGAGGAGCGCCGGGACTGCACGGATGTGGTGACCCAGCTGGCTGCCGCTTCGCGTGCGTTGGATCGAGCGGGGTTCAAGATCGTCGCGACGGGGCTGCGTCAATGCGCCGCCCACCCGGCAGCCGATGGCGCACCGTCGGAGGAGGAGCTGGAGCGCCTGTTCCTCTCCCTGGCGTAGGCCCTGGCCGGCTGGGCCGGCCGGCCAGCTCAGCCGGCCAGCTCGCGACGCAGGCGGCGCAGGACCGGTGCACCCTCGAGCAGGGTGCCGGCGGCAGCGATGAGCCCGACGCCGAGATCGACCGACCAGCGCCCCTGCTTCTCCCAGTACACGTCCGCCAGGTCCAGGAGGAGCGCGAACTCGTCGACGATCAGCGCCATCCCGGATCCGTACGCGACAGCAACGACCGGGTGGCGACGGGTCACGTCGGCACCCCTGACGGCAACGCCCCCCACGGAGGTCGTGAGCAGGATGCCCCAGAGGTAGTGGTGCAGGTGCATGCCCCGCGGGGCGATGTTGTGGAAGGGTCCGGCGCCATCCCTGATGCTCGTCGTGATCACGCGGACGGTCCCGAACGTGGCGGCGAAGGACAGCCAGGCGACGACGGCGTTGCGCCGATACGGATGGAGCTCCTCGCGGAAAGCACGATGGACCTGCGAAGGCGTGGGCAGCGTGGAAGTCACAGCTGCATGGTGGCACTCGGCCGGGACGCTCGTCAGGCGCCCGACGCGACTACCACCGCGACGCCGGGGCCGCGGAGGATCCGGCGGGGGCGAACCGCGCGCGGCCAAGGGAACCGCGCGCATACGCAGCCCAATGCCGTCGTCTGTGCGCGCGGACCGCCCGCGTGCGCGCGGTCCTCCACCAACCACCCTCGTTCCTTCCCGGTCCCCCGGTTCTCCCGGCTCCGAACCGGCCCTCCAAGCCCTGGCTCCGGTGGTGTGCGCCGCCAGCGTCGAGGTGAGGAAGAAGCCGTTCTCGAGGACTTTCGGCGCTGGGTCCGCGAGCCTGTCACACCCGTTTGCCAAGCTGGGCCGGCAAGAGGAGGGTGTGGCTGCTGCTGGACGCCGGCCGACGGCGACGACGAGCGCCCCGAGACGCTGGCGGCTGCCCGGCACGACCGCGCCAGCGGCGTGGACCTCCCAGCTGGTCGACCTCGGCGTCGAATTGACGTCATTCCGGACACCTCCGACCCCGACAACCCGCTCCGGCTGGCGGCCGCTCTGGTCCGGGGCGGAGCTGTCGAGACACCACGCGCCGCGCTGCTCAGATCGCCGTGGGCGGGTCCGCATTGGCAGCCACGAAGTGGCTGGGCGTCTCGTGGTGTCGCTGGGCGAGGGCGACAACCGACCCGGCGAGGAGCATGCCGACCGACAGGGCGAGCCCGACGCTCAAGCCGGCGGGTCCATCGGAGAGCACACCGGCGAGCACCGGGCCGAGACACTGGCCAACGGCGAAGGCAACCGTCAGCCCGGCGATCGCCGGGGTCCAGTGGTGCGGCTGGAGCGAGCGGCGGGCAACTGCGGTGATCGCGGTGACAACCGACAGGAACGACCCCCCGAACAGCAGCGCCGATCCCATGGCAGCCTCCGGCGATCTGGACATGAGCGGCAGCAGCGCCCCGGCTCCGAGCACGGCGAGCACCATGGCGGCTCCGTGCCCCCCGCGGAGGTTCGCGATCGGCCGGGCCCAGGCGAAGGCACCGGCGATCGAGGCGGTGCCGAGCACGACCCAGAAGGCGGTGATCCCCGAAGGACCCATGCCGTGGCCTTTCAAGAATGCGACGATGAAGGTCATGTACGCGATGTAGCCCGCCCCGAAGAGGCCGTAGGAGACGAGCAGGGCTCCGAGACGCCGGGCTGGCCAACTCCTGTCGGCGACAGGCGGCGCCGGGGGCTCGGCGCTGGCCAGCGCGACAGGCGTCGCGACGCCGAAGGCCACGGCGCCGAGCCCTGCGAGCGCGACCCATCCCCACCGCCAGCCGTCTGCGAGGCTCGTTGCGGCGAGAAGGTACGGGATCGCGAGACCCGACGCGACGATCGCCGCCCCGCCCCCGGCGAAGTAGACGCCGAGCAGCGTGGCTGCCCGGTGGGGGGAGGTGGCCGACGCGGCCGCGGCGACGAGCCCGGCACCGGCGATGAAGGTGATCGCGCCAGAGGCCCCCGCTGCCGCGCGCAAGGCGACCAGCGCCACAGTGTTGGCGGTGGTGGCCGTGGCGAGGAGTGCGAGCACGGTGACCCCGAGGCTCGCGACGAAGACCCGACGCGTCCCGTAGCGACGTGCGACGACCGCTGCTGCCATCGCCCCGGCAAGGTAGCCGAGGGCGTTGGCGGTGCTCATCGCACCGGCGGTGGCAAAGGACCAGTGCAGATCGGCGCGCATCGAAGGGAGCAACAAGGCATAGGCGAAGCGCGCGAGGCCGATCGCGACCGCGGGTCCGAGCGCCAAGCCGAGAGCGGTCCTTGGACCTTGGCGATGGCTCGGGCTCCTCGCCGGCGAGGCGCGCCGAACCGTTCGGCTGGACGCCCTCATCCTCGCTGCCCCTGGTAGGCGTCGATGATGATCGCGGCCAAGCGCCGGGCGTCTGCCGCCGCTGCGAGGTCACCATCGACGGTCACCCGGGCGTTCGCGCCGTCGACGAGGAGCATCAGGTCGGAACCCAGGCGCTCCGGATCGGAGATCCCGGCTTCGCTGGCGAGCCCGGCCAGGTACTCGCGCATCCAGCGCTTGTGGCGACGGGCCACCTCCCGGGCCGGATGTCCCGGGCCGGCGACCTCAGCGGCGGCGTTCACGAACGCGCATCCCCGTTCCCCCCCGACGCTCGCGTGCCAGGTCGCCAGCCAGTCGAAGACCGCGAGGAGCCGCTCACGTGGGCTGTCGCCGTGCGCGCGCACCCAAGCGTCGAGCATCGCCACCCGCTCGGCATGGCGTCGTTCGAGCACGGCGGCAACGAGGTCGTCCTTGGAGCCGAAGTGCGCGTAGAGCGTCGGCTTGGACACCCCCGCACGGGCCACGACCTTGTCCACCCCCGTCGCCGCGATGCCCTCCGCGTAGAACAGCTCGGTGGCGGTGTCGAGCAGCCGTGCGTGGGTGGCATCGGAAGGGCTCACCTCCCTATACTGACAGGTCAGTAAAGCCATCGCAAGTCACCGGGCTCGCCGAGCTGCATGGTCTCGGTGACCGCACGCTGCGCGGCCGCTGGTCGCATCACAGGCTCTTCACCTGCACGAGCACCTTTGCGTGCGGGGAGCGGGCCTGGGCTGCCCAGGCCGCCGTCACCTCCTCGAGGACCACCACGTCGTGGTCCAGGCGCAGCCGGCCTTCGCTCGCGTGGTGGAGGAGAGACTCGATCGCAGATCGCTGCTCGGCTTGGGGCAGTGCGAAGTTCGTGTACCCGAGGATCTCCATGTGCCGGGAGCGCAACAGCGCCGAGGGCAGGCTCATGGTCGGACCAGCGGAGTCGCCAAGGTTCACGAGGCGTGCCCCGGGGGCAGCCGCCATCGCGCCGGCGAGCGCGGCCTCGCCCCACAGCGGGTCGATGATGACGTCAAGGTGGCCCTCAGCTGCGTCCACGATCGCCTCGGCAAGCGCCGCCGGGTCCCGCCCGTCGAGAACCACGGTCGCGTGCGCGCCGAGATCGACGAGGCTTGGGAGTGCCGCCGCGTCCCGGCCGGCAGCGACGACGCGCGCGGCGCCGAGCAGGGCTGCCACCTGGAGACCGAGGCGGCCGACCGCCCCGGTCGCCCCGAGCACGAGCACGCGGTCTCCTTCGTGGAGCCGGGCAGCCGCCAGGCTGCCCCAGGCAGCCATCCCCGCAACCCCGATACCTGCAGCGAGCGTGTCCGAGACGGCATCTGGCACAGCTACGAGCGAGTCCTCTCGCACCGCCACGAGCTCGGCGAGCGCCCCGGGGCGCGCGGATCCGAAGCGGACCCGCTGGCCGAGAGGCCAGCGCCGAGAGGCCCGCACCACCCCCATGCCCTCGCTTCCCACCACGTAGGGAACCTCGGGACGTGCGCCGTAGAAGGTGCCCGTCGCTACCCGCAGGTCCACCGGGTTCAAAGCTGCCATGGCCACCTCCACGAGCGCCTCGCCTTGACCGGGCACCGGCTCTTTCATCTCCCCTGGCACAGGGGCCTCCCCGAAGTGCTCCAGGATCGCTGCTCGCAACGTCTCTTCCTCCTCGCTGTCTCGCTGTCGCCCCGGTCGGGCGCCGGCAGAGGTACCGTAGACCTTGACATTGGTGTGAAGGTCAAGTGGAGCAGGCCAGGATCGAGAGGAGCGTCGTATGCAGATCGGCGAGCTGGCGCAACGCACGGGCGCGAGCACGAGATCACTGCGTCACTACGAGACCAAGGGGCTGCTCGTTGCCGACCGGCTCGACAACGGCTACCGGGACTACGGAACCGACGCGATCGACCGGGTGAGAAGAATCCGGTCGCTCCTCGCCTCGGGGATGAGCCTGGCCGAGCTGGGGCCGCTCATCTCTTGCATGGCCGGCGACGGAGCGACCCTGCTTCGCTGCAGGGCCACGATCGATGCCGTCGAGCATCGCCTCGGTCAGCTCGACCAGCGGATCGCAGAGCTGAGCGAAGCCCGAGCCCTGCTCGCAGCGCTGCTCGACGGGCCTGGCGCAGGCGCGGCCCATTGAGGGCTGCGGCACACCGTCCCAAGATGGCTCGAGCCGAGCACAACGATGGCCATTCACCGTGCATCGGTCCCAGCGGCGCCGCGCCACCCCGCCCGCGATCGGTAAGCTCGGCGAGCACCGCCAGAGCCCAGTGACCGCCGACCAGACCAACGAGGCGATGCGGTGGGCGCCAGCGGTCAGGCATGCATGTCGGCGAACGATCCTGTGAGCGTAAGCACGAACCCGAACGGACCGGTCACCAGATCTGATGACGGCCGTTCCCGATCACGAGGGTGCCGTCAGGAAGGGTCGTGACCGGTCAAGCATGAACGACGACGGTGCTCGTAGAGACCGTCGAAGACCACGGCAGTGACCTCGATGAGCTCGGGGTCGTCCAGGACGAACGACATCCCGCGCGCCAGCGCGTCGAGACCCGGTGCCTCTGGAGCGTCGAAGCGCGAGTCGGCGAGGTCAGCCTCATGGACGATCCTCGCGAGATCCCAGAGCACCGGGTCGTCCAACCCGTAGCGGCGCAGCATCGTTTCGAAGGTGCAGTCCGGCCCGTGGTGGGAGAGCTCCACACCGGGGACGTCGAACGCGATCGCGTCGCTTGGCAGCTCGGCGCGGTCCTCGACGAAGGCGAACGCCGCCTCGGCGTCTATGAACCGGCGGATGAGCCAGGCACAGGCAATGCGGTCGACATGGCAGTGGGCCCGGGTCACCCAGCGCATCAGGGCTGCTCCAGCCGGGCGGCGGTCGGCCCAGCGGGGCTCGGGGAATCAGTTCGCCGCTCTCGCGGATCGAAGGCGAGCGCCTCGATCGCCTGCACGGCACGCTCGCGCGCCGGCGGAGCGACGAAGTCACGCTGGCGGACCTGCTCGAGCTGTCTCCGGAGCTTCGATAGCGCCCGCGCCCGTGCCGCACCGGTGGTCCGTGCCGCCTCGACGGCCTCGCGGGCCAGCGCCTCGTACTCGGCCGCGCGCTCCTCGCCCATGCGCTCCATGAGCAACGCCGAGGCCTGGGACGTCGTCGGGCGGCTGGTCCACACGCTGGCCTCGCCACCCACTTCGACGACGCCGGCAGCCAGCCATTCGAGCTGCTCCTCGCCGCGCGCGCTGTGCGGCAACATTGCGACGCCGTCGGCGACTCGGAGCGCCCCGAGCTGGCGAAGTCGACGCCACAGGCCGATGCGGGGCGTCGAAGGCTCCCGCGGGAGACGGTAGACGAGCATCACCCACGAGCGCTCTCCGGCCATCCCGTAAGCCTAGCCCGACTCTTGACGAGTTGCGCAACCACGGTTACATTGACCGTAGCCGTCGGCTCACGATGGCACACCGGAGGACGCCACGCATGGGGTTGAGGAGGATCGCGACGGTAGAGCTGCCATCGGGCGGCAGCTACGACCCCGCCGACGTGCACCTGCGAAGCGGGCGGGTCCACCTGGCCAACACCGCCCTCGACCAGGTCGAGGTCCTCGACGGACCGGGCGCGAGCCATCTCGCCAGCATTGCGGGGTGCGCAGGCGCAAGCGGCGTGCTCGCTGTCGGCGAGGCGATGGTCGCCGCGGCCCGCGGCTCGGGTGAGGTGCTCGTCCTCGACGGCGCAACCGCGCAGTTGCTGCGCCGCTTCCCAGTCGGTCCCGCGCCGAACGGCCTGGCGTGGGATCCCGACCGAGCCCAGCTGCTCGTCGCCGACACGAGCGAGCACACCGCTCGTCTCGTCGACTTGGGCGGATCGGCGATCGCCACCGTGGCGCTCCCCGGTCGCCCCCGATGGGCGGTCCACGACGCGTGCTCGGGCCACTTCCACGTGAACGTGAAAGATCCCGCCGGCGTCATCGCCCTCGACGCCGTCGAGCTTGCCACGGTCGGCTGGTTCCCGCTCGAGGCCGTCGGCCCGCACGGCCTCGGCCTCGACACCGAGCGAGGCGTGCTGCTCGTCGCCTGCGACGACGCGTCACTGCGCTTCGTGGACCCGAGCTCCGGTCACGAGCGCCACGCCGTCGCGCTCGCGGGAGAGCCCGACGTCGTCTTCGTCGATGCGCGACGAGCCAGCGCGCACGTCTGCGTCGGCGATCCGCCGACTTTGCACGTCATCGATCTCGACGATCGCGCCATGCGCGAGGTCATCACGACGGGCGCCGGTGCGAAGACTGCCGCCCTCGATGCCGAGCGGGGGAGGTTCTACGCCTTCCTGCCGGCGGCGGGCCAGGCGTGGGTCTACGGGCTGTGATCGGCGCGCACGACCGCTCCGGGGACGAGGGGGACCTCCGCCGGATCCTTTTCGCCCGCGGCGCTCGGGGGCTCGCCTCGGGGTACTTCGCGGTGGTCCTCGGCGTCGAGCTGCACCACCAGGGACTGTCGGGCATCGAAGTCGGCCTCGTGCTCGGTGCCATCCTCGGCGGTGCGGCGTTCGCCCTTCTGGGGGTGCGTCGCTTCGCCGACGGCGCTGGTCGCCGGCGCTGCTACCTCGCCGGCTACCTCGTCCAGTCGGCGGCGGGCCTCGTCCTCGTCATCTCCCCGTGGTGGTGGCTGCTCGTCCTCGTCGGCCTGACCGGAGCGCTGTCGGGCGAGATCATCGACTCGGGCCCCTTCAATGCGCTGGAACAGGTCATGCTCGCGGCCGCGGTCACCGAGGAGCGACGCCTGCGCACCTTCAGCCGCTACAGCGCGGTCGGCACCGCGACGGGCGCGCTGGGCGCGCTCGGTGCCGGGCTGCTCGAGCTCGCCGGCACCGGCGCGATCAGCCGATCGAGCTTCCTTCCGATCATCCCGTTGGCTCTGTTCGGGGCAGCATGCGCGTGGAGGCTCTCGACTCGCGTCGAGCATGACGCGGTCGACGTCATGAGCGCGTCGCTCGCGCCGGCCATCGCCAGCCAGCCCGCCGGCGGCGAGACCCGGCGGATCGTGCACCGGCTCTCGGTGCTGTTCGCCCTCGACTCCTTCGGAGCCGGCTTCACGGTCCAGGCTTTCGTCGCCTACTGGCTCGCCGCCCGCTTCGACGCGAGCACGCTCTCGATCGGCATGATCTTCCTCGGGCTCGGAGTGCTCCAGACCATCTCGATGATGGTGGCGGGTCGCCTCGGCGAGCGGTTCGGGCTGCTGGCCACGATGGTGTTCACGCACCTGCCGTCCAACGGGTTCCTCGCCGCGATCGCCTTCGCCCCAAGCCTGCCCGTCGCCGCGGTGCTGCTCTTCCTTCGTGCCTCGCTGTCGCAGATGGACGTCCCGACGCGCAACGCCTACGTCATGGCCCTCGTCCCAGCCAAGGACCGGACCGAGGCCGCTAGCACGACCGGCCTGGCCAGGCTCATCGCGCGCCCGCTCGGTCCGCTGCTCGCCGGAGCGGCTCAGAGCCTGGCGCTCGGCGCGCCCTTCCTCATCTCCGGGGCGCTCAAAGGCATCTACGACGTCAGCCTGTGGCTGTGGTTCCGGCGTGTCCCGCTTCCCGAAACAGACGATCGCCCGGCGGTCCCCGCGATGCAAGCCAAAGAAGCAACCACATGAACGAAGGAGCAACGACATGAGATGGATGACCCGTGCCCGCCCGAAGACCGACCGGATCGCGTGCCCCTGGCTGATTCGGCGCTTCATCGACCCCGACGCGGCTATCATCTACGTCCCCGCCGGCGAGGTGATCCAGCGGGCCGGAGCACAAGGCGCGCGCACCTTCGACGCACCGGGAGCGGAGTTCACCCACCGCGACAACAAGTGCAGCTTCGAGGTGCTCATCGACGAGTTCGACCTCGCCCGCGACGACCCCGCGCTCGTGCGGCTCGCCAAGATCGTGCACGCCGCCGACATCGCCGCCGACTCGGGCTCGGACCCCCTCGGAGCCGGGCTCGAGGCCATCGGCATCGGCGGACTTGACGTCGAAGCGGACGACCAGCTCCTCCTCGAGCGCGGCTCGTTCGTCTACGACGCGCTCTACGCCTGGTGCCGGCGCGAGGCTGCCTCCCCTACGCCCTGAACCCGCCCACACCCGCCGGCGCCGTCTCGAGCACCGAACGAGCCGGCCTGCTGGCAAACGCCCCCCTGCCAGCGCGTGCGTAGGGCACGACAGGTCTTGGTGGCGGGGGTTCAGGGCCATCGCGCGACCGTCGGGTTATCGACCCGACGGAGTTGCTGGTCACGGCGCCGTGCCCGTGTACTGCATAGGCAGTTGCCCTACCAGGCCGACGCCGACGCGGTGGAGACGTGGAAGCGTGAGAAGTTCCCGGCGATCCGGGCTGAGGCGGCCAAGGTCGGAGCCGTGGTGTTGTTCGAAGGCGAAGCGTCGCTGCGCTCGGAGCTCCACTCCGCCACGACGTGGGGGGTCGTTGGTCAGACCCCGATCATGAAGACCACCGGAGCCCGCTATCGGGTCAA
>JAKAQB010000023.1 GCA_021811865.1 Actinomycetes bacterium
GTAAAGAAGCGCTGGCGCTTTCCCCCAACTCTTGGGCCTACCGGAGGTCGCGCGTGCTCTTCGCCGTCTTCATGGTCTGCGTCATCGACCTGGCGCTGTCCACCATCGTCCTTCTCCTGCTCGGACGACGCGTCCGGTTCACCTCGAGAGTCCTCGGCGTCCTCCTCGCCGCTGCCTGTGCGTACGGCGCAGGCTGGCTCGTCGGGCTCCTGTGGGGAGTGGCGGGAGCCCCACTCCGGGCGGCGGAGATCTTCGTGTTCTCGGTCACCGCCGTCGTCGTGCTCGTGCGGGGACCGTGGAATCCGCCGGGTCAGCTCTTCTTCGGCGGGTACGTCGCCGCCGCCCTTGCGTATCTGGCGTTCGCCGGAAGCGTCACCGTCGCGGGCGGGCTCTCGCTGGTCGCGTCGGTCGCCTCGGCGTTCCTGTTCGTCCTCGAAGCCACCGCGCTCTTCCTCACGGCCTCATTCGCCTTCGAGACGTGCGACGTCATCTGCCGGACTCGCCACACGCGCCAGTTCCCGGCTCCCGACCCGACGTACCGGCCCTTCGTCTCGCTGCACGTGCCCTCCTACAACGAGCCGCCGGAGATGCTGATCGAGACCATCGCGGCCGCCGAAGGGATCGACTACCCGAACTTCGAGATCGTGGTGATCGACAACAACACGACCGATCCGGCGACGTGGCGTCCGGTCGAGGACTACTGCCGCGACCGGCCGAGGGTCCACTTCACCCACGTCGAGAACCTCGAGGGCTACAAGTCGGGGGCGCTCAACCTCGCCCTCAGCCAGTTGACGGACCCGCGAGCCGAGCTCGTCGGTGTCGTCGACTCCGACTACCTCGTCTCGCCTGCGTACCTGAGGGACAATGCGCCCTACTTCGCCGACCCGAAGCTGGCATTTCTCCAGACGCCGCAGGACTACCGGGAGTATGAGGGCAGCGCCTACTTCACGGCCTGCTACGACGCCTACCGGTACTTCTTCTCGACCTCGATGCCGTCACGCAACGAGAGGAACTCGATCATCTTCGCCGGGACCATGGGGCTGCTCCGCCGGTCGGTGCTCGAGTCGCTCGGTGGCTGGGACGAGTGGTGCATCACCGAAGATGCCGAGGCATCCCTCCGGATGCTGCGCGCCGGCTACTCGGGCATATTCATCCCCCGCAGCTACGGACAGGGAATCATGCCGCTGACCTTCGCCTCGCTGAAGAGCCAGCGCTTTCGTTGGTGCTTCGGCGGCATGCAGCTGTTGCGCAAGCACTGGCACTCGCTCATGCCATGGGACCGGTCGCCGGACAACCGCCTATCGCTGCGACAGCGGCTCGACTACCTCGTCAGCGGGCTGCAGTGGCTGAACGATCTCGTCTACCTCGGCTTCACCATCGCCCTCGTCGTCATCGCGTCGATCCTGCTCACCGGGCGTCGCATCCCGGTGCGTCCCTTCGTCGGCCCGACCGTGCTGCTTCCTGCGATGCTGCTGGCGAGCGGCCTGATCCGCGCGGTCTGGGCGCTCCGCCTGCGCGAGCGGATCTCTCTCAAGCGGGCGGTGCTGGCCTTTCTCAACTGGCTCTCGCTGTCGCTCACGGTGGCGCGAGCCTGTGTGGAGGGTCTCGTCCGTCCGGCAGGCGTCTTTCTCCGCACACCGAAGACAGCAGGCGCCCACCGGGTCCGGGCTGCCGTCGCGGCTTCGAGAGGCGAGAGCCTCGTCGCCCTCGTCATGCTCGGGCTCGCAGGGGCGCTGATCGGCGACAGCCGCGCCAGCGCGCTCGTCGTCGCCCTCGTCCTCTGGCAGGGAAGTGTCTACTGGTCGGCACCGGTGATGGCGTGGCTCAACCAGCGCGCCTCGCTCAGTCCGGTGCTCGAGCGACGGAGGAGGAGCGAGGAGCGACGGGAACGCCTGGCGCTGTTCGCCAGTCGCCTGCGGACCGGGACTCTCGTCCTCATGAGCGGCGCCGCCGTCGTCTTCGTCGTGGTGCTGGCGGTCGGCGCCGCCAACCCCGGCAGGCCGA
Source organism: Actinomycetes bacterium (assembly GCA_021811865.1). Next base: position 2,005 of record JAKAQB010000023.1, read on the forward strand.
GCAACCCGATCAGGCTGCCCGAGAGCCCCCCGCCGACCACGGCGCCCCCGCACAGAACCGCGCCTGATCCCTCGACGACCACCTCTCCGTCGGGACGTACCGGCAGCACCGGCGCGCCGACGACGTCGAGCCCCTCGTCGACGACCACCACCGGGATCACCTCGCCGACGACCAGTTCGTCCACGACGTCGACGAGCACGAGCACGACGACATCGACGAGCGCGACGACGAGCACGACGACGAGCACGAGCACGACGACGAGCACGAGCACGACGACCAGCACGACCACCACCACAACGGCGCCGTGAGCGCGGCCGGCGGGCCGATGACCGGACGAGCCCCGCCATGACGCGCAGCTCGGGGCCAGAGGACGGCCGGAGGCGCCCGCTCCGAGGCGGCGATGGCCGGGGGAGCCGCCGGGCCGGCCCGAGGGCCGGACCGCCCTCACCGGGCGAACAGGTGCCAGCCGACCCACATCCAACCGAGGAAGGCGGCGGCGGTCCTCGGCCTGGTGGCGGTGAGCAGGTGCAGCACACGGCGCAGGGTGGCGTAGCGACCGCCGGTCACCCGAGCCAGCACCACACACGAGACGAGCCCGAGGGCGACAGCGCACCAGATCTCGAGCGCGAGGTCGCGGCTCATCGGCCGAACAGGCCCCAGCCGAGCAGGAGCCAGAGGTAGAACACCACCGACTTGGCAAGCCGCGAGGAGGCGGCCGCGTTGTAGAGGTCGCTCGCAGTCGGGAAGAGGTGGCTGTTGCCGGCGAACAGGGTGGCGAGCTCCCAGCCCACCATGCAGGCGACAGCCACGACCCAGGCCAGCAGTCGGCCCTTGGCCGGTGGCGGGCGGGAGACCGCCTGGGTGTCGGTGACCCTGACGACGGCCGCGAGGACCGCCATCAGCGCGAAGGCCCCGGCCGTGGCGGCGTCGCCGCCGGTGCTGAACGGGCGGCTCCCCGCAGCGAACCAGGCGTAGGCGGCACCGCCGGCGAACAGGGCGACCCGTGGCCAGCGCCCCCACCGCGACCGGGCGGCCACCTTGGCCGGAGGCGACTCGGCGCGTCTCACGGTGCGGACTGCTCCGGTCAGTCGCGATCGCGGAGCAGCCGCCGCCCGATGGCGGTGGCGTGATATCCGCCGGCAGGTGCCCGGTTCCCCGCCACCTGCTCGGCGAGCATCTCCGGCGCGATGATGAGCCCGGCGAGCGTGCCGCCCCGGCCTCGGGTGAGGCCCGGCAGGGCGGTGGGCCCGGGGGCGACAGGCACAGTCGACCCGAGTGCCGCCCCGATCCTCCGGCCGCCGGCGGCGAAGCCGAGGAGCGGCGACCAGCTGTGGCGAACGAGCGCGGCGGCTCCGCCGCCTCCGGCTGCGAGCACCCGGCCTCGAGCCATGAGCACAGGGCCGAGCGCCCCCTTCTCGAGCTCCGGGCATCCGGCGGCCACGACAGGTGCGAGGGGGGCAACCGAGCAGAGCGGGGAGCCCGACACCGTCCCGCTGCCCACTCGAGGGGAGATCGAGCCCGCCGCGCCGGGCGGCCGGCTCCGCGACGAGGTGGGAGCGCGCCACCGCCCCGGCGAGGGGAGGTAGGGCTGAGCCCGTCGGGGTGCGGTCGGGGTCGGGGACAGCACGGAGGCTCCCTCGAACGCACGTCGCCGTGCGGCTCTGGGCAAGCCGGCGTCAGCCACGACGGAGCTCACCGCCACATCGTCCGGCGCCTGCCGAGACAGGCACCCGTCCCTGCGGTGCCAGCCCTCCGCGGCACTCGGCATCCGACCGACCTCCACACGCTCGCGATCCGGGCATGATCGCGCACCCGCACTGCCTCGTGACCTCGCCAGGTGCGCAGAGGAGCAGCTGCCAGCACGGTCGGGCCGCCATGTCCTTGCGGAGAGCGCCAAGACGACCGGCAGCGTCACCGATGCAGCGTGCTCTCTCAGCCCGGCCGTGGCCGCCGCGCACGACATCGCGCTGGCGGCCATGGGCGTGGCGCAGCCGAGGAACCGGGCGGCCAGGCGCGGGCGGCCAGGACAGCTGCTCCCTCGCCCTGCGACCACCGCGCCGTGCTCGGGCGCGCCACCAGCCGGCATGTCTCGTACCGGATTGCGCGAGGGACCCATGCCGCCGGCCTTCGCCGATCACCGGCTCGGTGCCGACCTCATGTCGAACCTGCGGCATCTTGTGGGCGCTGCCGGCGATGGTGCCGGCGTGCATCTCCCGCTTGCGAGGTGGAGCGACCCGGCCGGCTCCTCCCGGACCGGCAGCACCTCCGGCTCAGCGCGGCAGCGGCAGGGTCCCGAGCACGCCCTCCGGGTCGCTGCAACCGACGACCCACTCGTCGTACGACGCGCCCTCGAAGACGATCCTCACGCCACGAGGGGTATCACGGTGGACGGCAGCGAAGATCTTCCTCGGTCCGTAGATCGTCGCAACCTCGACGACGCCAGGAAGGCGGGTGCCCACCTTCATCCCGGCGGACGGACCGACGCTCTCGTGGGCGTCCTCCAGCACCTCCGCCGAGCGGACCGCCCCGAGCGGCGCTCTCAGGTCACCGTGGACGCCCTCGAGATGCTCCGCCGCCGTCAGGTGCAGCACGAGCTCGCTGCCGTCCACCCGCAGTTCAGCCATCTCGCTCCTCTCGATATGAGAGATGCTGCCACAAGGCCTGCTCAACGCGTGCGGCGACGCATCTCCTCTCGACGTCCGCCCCGGTGACGGCCGCCTCACGAGGACACCCGAGCGGCACGCACCCACGCCGGCCAGAGCAGCCGGCGCCCGTCAATGCCCACACGCCGCCGAGGAAAGCGTCCACGACCACGTCGCAGGCGAGATCCGAGAGCAAGCCGCGGGGACGCCGTCGGTCTCCGTCGCGCCGTCTCGGTCACCCGGCTCTCGTCTCCGCGGTCGCTCGGGAGCGGCGCAGCACCGTGGTCGCACCTCCTTGCTCGTCTCGATCCTGCAGCGGGCAGACCGCCGGATCAGAGACCATCGCCTTCCTCAGGCGGCGGTCCCCGGGAGCTCGGCACGCCGGCTCGCCGACGAGGCAGGCGCGGCAGCACAGCTGCCTGCCGCCGCACCCCGGGCCGGGGTGGAAGGCGGGTGCAAGACGGTCGAGCCTCCGCTGACGGCGCCCTCGCACGCTCGCGCCCGGACCGGGCACCCGCGTGCGAGGATGGTGGCGTGTCGGTCGTCCGCATCAACGCCATCGACGTGGAGCCAGCCCAGGGTGACGAGCTGGCGCGGCGCTTCGCCGGCAGAGCAGGAGCAGTCGACAAGGCGCCGGGATTCGAGGGCTTCGAACTGCTCCGCCCGACAGACGGCCGCACGACCTGGCTGGTCGTGACCCGCTGGAGGGACGAAGACAGCTTCAACAATTGGCTGGGCTCGCCCTCGTTCGCCCACGGCCATCGAGGTGCCGCGGGAGACGCCGGGGGCGGCGCCCCGGTCGCCACCCACAGCGAGCTGTGGAGCTACGAGGCCGCCGATCCCGGCTGAGCCCGCCTGCTCGGGCCGGTGCGCAGCCGCGACTGGACGGTGGCCTCGCACCCGGGCTCGTCCGTGACGGCGGGTCGCCTGTGCTCTCGCCGTCCCCAGCGCCACCGTGAGACGGGCACCCGCCGCGGCCAGCTACGGCGGGACTCGGGAGGCTCGGGTCCGAGACTCCGCCGCCCGTGCGGGCGCGGCTTCTCCCTCGCCCGCCCGCAGGCGAACCAGGGCCTCGGCCGAGGCGGCCGGCCCCATGAGGTCGACCGCCTCGGGCACCCGCACGGGTAGTACCGGGAGATCTCGGGCTTGCGCCCTGTCCCGGCAGCGGCGCCTCGGCTCGGTCGTGCCGCTCGGCCTCGGCCTCACGCCCTCCACCGCCCGCCGAGGAAGGCGTCCCGCATCGCCCGGCCGGCGGCGAGCCGCCCACGGGTCAGTCGGTGCCCGCCTGCTGGAGCGCCGTCCAGATCCGCGAGGGGGTGAGCGGCATGTCGAGGTGGCGCACCCCGAACGGCCGCAACGCGTCGATCACGGCGTTCTGTACCGCGGCGGCCGCCCCGACGGTGCCCGACTCTCCCACCCCCTTCATCCCGAGCGGGTTGCGAGTCGTCGGCGTCACCGTCTCGTGCGTCTCGAAGCTCGGGAGCTCGCTGGCGGCCGGCATGGCGTAGTCGGCAAGGGTCGTCGTCAAGGGGTTGGCCAGCTCGTCGTAGACGACCTCCTCGAAGAGCGCCTGCGCTGCCCCCTGGGCGAGCCCTCCGTGCACCTGGCCCTCGACGATGGTCGGGTTGATCACCTGCCCGCAGTCGTCGACGGCGACGAGCCGGGCGAGCCTGGCCTTGCCGGTCTCGGTATCCACCTCGACGACGGCGAGATGGGCGCCGAAGGGATAGGTCCCCTCCTCCTGGGCGAAGTCGCCGTCCGCCTCGAGCTCCCCGGCGCCGCCGGCTCCGGCCACCTCGGCGAGCGTGACGGACCTCGCCGGCACCCCTGCCACGAAGAACCGGCCGTCGTCCCCGACGACGATGTCGCCGACGGCCGCCTCGAGGAGGTCGGCGGCGGCCCTCCTGGCCCGCTCGAGCACGACCGTCGCCGCCCGGTGGACGGCGCTCCCGGCGAGCTGGCCGGAACGCGAGCCGAAGGTACCGATGCCGTGCGGCACGGCTCGGGTGTCGGAGTGGACGATCCGGACCCTTTCCGCCGGGACGTGGAAGAGCCCGCTCACGAGCTGGGTGAACGTCGTCTCGTGGCCCTGCCCGTGGGGGGAGGCGCCGGTCGTCACGACGACGGTCCCGTCGGGGGCGACCGAGACGCCGCCGTACTCCGGACCGGTCCCGCTCACCTCCACGAAGGTGCTGATGCCGATGCCGAGCTGCCGGGGGCTCCCCGAGGCGCGGCGCGCCGCCTGCTCCTCGAGCACGGCGGCGTATCCCGCATGCTCGAGCACGGCGTCGAGCGCGCGCTCGTAGTCTCCGCTGTCGTAGCTCGCTCCGGTGAGCGTCCGGTAGGGGAACTCCTCGGGGCGGAGGAAGTTCCGGCGGCGCACCTCGAGCGAGTCCATGGCGAGCTCCTCCGCCAGCAGCTCGATCGCCCGCTCGAGCATGGCGGCCGCCTCCGGCCGGCCGGCCCCGCGGTAGGGGCCGACTGGCGAGGTGTTCGTGACGACACCGAGCGCCGTGAGGGAGAGCCGTGGCACCCGGTACGCGCCGGTCGCCATGAGGCTGCTCGTCGCGAGCGAGATGGCACCACGCCAGCAGTAGGCGCCCATCTCCGTGACGGTGCGCGCCTCGAGGCCGACGATCGTGCCGTCGAGGCGGGCGCCGAGCGCGATCTGTTGAACCTGGCCCCGCCCGTGGGTCATCGAGAGGAGGTTCTCCGAGCGGGTCTCGATGTAGCGCACCGGACGACCGAGCCGCTCGGCGACCGCCGCCACGACGACGTGCTCGGGATAGGCGCCGCCCTTCGCGCCGAAGCCGCCACCGACCGCCGGCGCGTGCACCCACACATCGGCCGGCTGCTTGCCGAGACTGGAGGCGATCGCGTTGCGGACGCCGAAGGGAGCCTGGCAGGAGACGACGCACTCGAGGGTGCCATCGGGGAGCGGCCACACGAGGGCGCCGTTCGGTTCCATCGGGACCGGAGCCACGCGCTGGTTCACAAAGCGCGCCCGCACCACGACGTCCGCCCCTTCGAGGACGTCCTCTCCCCCGCCGAGGACGGTGGACAGCGCCACGTTGGACCCGATCCCGGGAAAGAGCAACGGGGCACCCGGCTCGAGGGCGGCGAGCGGGTCGACGACGGCCGGAAGCTCAGCGACCTCGACCACGACATGCTCGATGGCGTCGACCGCCGCCGCCTCGGTCTCGGCGACGACGACGGCGATCGCCTCGCCGACGAAGCGGACCCGGTCGCGAGCGAGGCAGGGCCGGGCGAGCTCGGGGCGGGGCGGCCCGTCCGGGCGCGGCCACTCGGGAAGGTCGGCCAGCCCGAGATCGTCGGCCGTGAATGCTGCCACGACGCCCGGAGCCTCGAGCGCCTCGCTGACATCGACTAAGGAGATGCGGCCATGCGCCACCGTCGAGCGGACGAAGGCGGCCGAGAGGACGCCCTCGCCACCGAGGTCGGCGACGAACGGGGCGGTGCCCCTGAGCAGGGGAGGGTCCTCCCGTCGGTCGACTCGATGTCCGAGGATGCTCACCGTCGACGCGTCATCCATGCCAGTCGCTCCTCCACCCGCCCTCCGGCTCGAACGAGCACCGGTCGGCGCTCTCGTGCCGGCGCCGTCCCTGCGCCGGCGTACCGATCAGGCGGATCCCCAGGTGGCGTCCACCCGGGGACTGCCTGCACCGTAACCCACCGCTGTCGGGAGGGGCGACCCGCCCCGGGGGGTGGGCTCCGACCATGAGCGCCGGTGCGGGCAGAGGCAGGCTGGCGGGGCTCAGCTCGGGAGGTAGGCCTTCCGCCTCGGCTTCACCGGTCGCATGAGGAACTCCGGTCGGCGCTCGCCCCCCGGACCGGTCGTCGGCCTCGTCATGGCGAGCCACTCGCGGTAGACCTCCCGAGAGCGTCGCCGGTCGACGTAGACGTCACCGTAATGGTCCTCCGGCCGCGACGGTTCGAGCGTGACCTGCTGGAGCCAGCAGTTCATACCCGAGAGCGGGTCCGGCTGGACGGCGAAGGCGAGGTTCTGGTGGACACCGGGATCGCTCCAGAAGATGCGCTCGGAGTCCGGGTCGCCCGAGACGAAGGGCTGGACGTGGCTGCGGTAGCGGAGAAGCCAGGTGTCCGGGCCGCCGGGATGGGTGAGGTCCACCTCACCGCTCGCCCAGCGGCTCCCCTCGCTCTCGTGCAGGCGCCAGCGACCCATGTGGTGGCTGAGGGCGCACACGCCCGGCCGGATCCCGTCGGTGACCCAGGCGCGCACGACGAAGTAGCCGATGGTGGTGACGATCCGCACGAGGTCACCGCTCTCGACACTGTGGCGGGCGGCGTCGGCGGGGTGGAGCCACAGCGGGTGGGAGTTGGCGAGCTCGTTCAGGTACTTGGCGTTGCCCGACCGGGTGTGGATGAGCACCGGCAGGCGGAAGGTGGGGACGAGGATCAGCTGACCTCCCTCGAGGTCGGTGCGCCGGCGCGAGACGTGCGACTCGATGTAGCCGGGCGTGGCGTACTCGGCCCAGCCCCAGTCGCGCATGGAGGGCGAGTACACCTCGAGCCGCCGGGACGGAGTGGGGAAACCGACCGTGACGGTGCCGTCCTCGTGGCGCACCCCGAGCGAGCCCGCCTCGCCGATGAGCGGAGGCTCGTCTTCCGGCCCGGAGGGGCGCCGCATGACTCCCTGCTCGTCCTCGACGGCGCCGGCGAGCTCCTCGCCCGACATCACCCGCTCATCGAGGCGGTAAGCGCCGTCGCCGACGGGGACGGCTCCGAACTTGCGCATGTACTCGAGCGGCGTCAGCCCGGCGGCTCTCGCCTTGTCGGGCAGCCCCGGCACCTCGTTCTCGAAGATCCACCGGTAGTACTCGTCGACCCTGACCTTCTCCCCCGGGCGGTAGGGCGACTCGAAGTGGCGCCGGATCCCGAGGCTGCCGTCCGGGTCGATCCGCCACGACAGGTCGAACCAGAACTCGTTCTCCTCCCAGACCTCGCCGGGGTTGGCATCCCGGGTGTCGGCGAGGGGCTGGCCGAGCTTCTCCATCGCAACCCGGCGCACGGGCTGGCGGAAGCTCAGCCAGCTGCCGGCGTGGGTCTCGTACGACACGGTGTCGTGGCGCTCGGGCGCGTGGCCCATCGGCAGGACGTAGTCGGCGAATGCGGCCGTCTCGGACCAGGTGGGCGTGAGCGCCACGTGCAGGCCGACCTTGTCGGGGTCCGTCAGGGCATCGACCCAGGTGAAGCCGTCCGGAGCCGTCCAGATGGGGTTCCACACCCTCGAGAAGTAGACGGCGAGGCGCCCGCGACCCTCTTCGAGGAAGTGCGGGAGCAGGACCGACATCTCGTTGGTGGCGAGCGGGTACTCGGCCGGCCAGGTGAGCCCGTTCCAGTGGTCGTGAGCTTCCGGCACGGTCGGGCCCTTCGGGATGAACTTGTTCCATCCGTTCGGGCTCGTACCGCCGCGAGTGCCGATCGACCCCGTGAGGGCGAGGAGAAACCACAGTGCGCGGGCTACCTGCCATCCACCGAGGTTCCCGGCGCACGCCGAGCGCCACACGTGCGCCGCCAGGCGGTGGTCGCACTCGGCGACGAGGTGGGCCAGCTCCTCGATCTGGGCCGGGTCGATGTCGGCCTCGCCGGCGGCGAACTCGAAGGTGTACGAGGAGTAGTCCTCCTCGAGGCGCTCGAGGAAGCTCTCGAAGCTCACGGGCGCCTCCGGGTGCAGGTTCGCCAGGTAGTCCCTCCAGTTGAACCAGCGGCGGACGTACTCGTGGTCGATCCGGCCCGTGCGGAGCAGGTACGAGGCGATCGAGAGGAGGATGGCGGCCTCGCTGCCGGGCCACGGCGACAGCCAGAGATCGGCGTGGGCGGCGGTGTTGGAGAGCCGGGGGTCGATGACGACGAGCTTGGCGCCGTCCATCTTCCCCTCCATGATCCGCTGGGCGTGCGGGTTGAAGTAGTGGCCGGTCTCGAGATGGCTCGAGAGCAGCAGGATGACCTTGGCGTTGGCGTGGTCCGGGCTCGGACGGTCGTAGCCGGTCCACAACGTCATGCCGAAGCGGGCGCCCGAGGAGCACACGTTGGTGTGGCTGTTGTGCCCGTCGACGCCCCATGCCTGCAGGAACCGCTCGGCGAAGCCGTCCTCCCCCGGCCGGCCGACGTGGTACATGACCTCCTCCGGGTGGCCCTCGGTGATGGCGCGGCGGATGCGGCCGGCGATGTCCTCGAGGGCCTCCTCCCACGAGACGCGCTCCCACTTCCCGCCGCCACGCTCGCCCGTCCGCCGGAGCGGGTGGAGGATGCGCTCGGGGTCGTCGAGCTGGTTGACGGTAGCGGGACCCTTGGCGCAGTTGCGACCCCTCGAGCCGGGATGGGCCGGGTTGCCCTCGAGCTTGCGGATCGACAGGTCGGACTTGTCGACGTAGGCGAGCAGTCCGCAGCCCGACTCGCAGTTGAAGCACGTGGTGGGCACCAGCATGTACTCGTGCGGCACCTTGCGCGGGTGGGCCCGGGCGTCGTGCTCGACGTGGTGGTCCCAGTCCTCGACCGGCGGGAAGTTGGCGAGGTGCTCGTGGTTGCGGGCACCGGGGAGGGACACCCCCGACAGCCCTGCTCCATGCTCCTCGCTCTCGGGCTCGGGCTCGTTGCGCGGCATCTGTCGCTCCTTCATGAGAGGGGGACGTCCTGTCCCGCCCGTACGAACGCGGACTCGTAGGCGAGCAGGGCCACCTGGCCGAGGAGGCCGCCGAGGGCCGCACTGCGCAACATGCGGCCCCTCGTCGCCGGCACCGCCAGCGCTGCCGCGGCGGCGCCGAGGCCGACTGCACCTCCCCAAAAGAGCCTGCGGTAGCGGCCCTTGGTGATCATCCTGGCTCCCGTCTCGGCCTGCCTGGTCGAGTGCGGCCGGCCGTAGTCCGCCGCCAGCGTGGCGAGGTTGGCGGCCGACGAGGCGACGAAGGTCGTAGCGAGGGCCCGGGTGACCCGGGACGGCCCGCCGGTGAGGGCCGAGAGGGCGAGCAGGGCGCCGGAGCCGCCCTGCACGGCCTGGACGAGAAGGTGCGGGAGCAACAGCCGCGACTGCCACAGGTCCCGGCCCTCCGCCTGGCCGAAGAGGAAGGCCGTGTAGCCGGCGGCGGCGGCGGCCGTCGGGAGCGCCGCCACCCGCAGGGCGCGAAGAGCGACCGAGAAGGTCGCCGGGTCGAGGAGTCCGACCGACTCGGCGACGGCGGCGGCCAGCCAGCCGCCGGCGACGGCCGAGTAGCCCGCCAGGCAGACCGAGCCGAGGAAGAGCCAGGAGGTCGGGTTGGCCTTGGCGAAGATGTACCAGAAGCGCTCCGGGCGCTTCAGGTCCCAGACCAGCAGCACGCCGGTGACCGCCGTGAAGCCCACGCCGACCGCCGGGGCGGCGAGCTTCAGCACCCCCTCTGCCGGAAGGCCGACGCCGAGCGCACCGGCCGTCACGAGGAGAGCCCCGGCGCCGACGCCCTTGGTCCACAGGTAGGTCGTGACCCGCCAGCCCCAGGGCCGCGGGTGGGCGGTGTTGAGGGTCGTGCGGGCTCCGGTCTCCGGGTCCACCACCAGGTCCTGGGCCACGTCCAGGCGGTGGGCGTCAGGCTCGGCGAACAGGTAGGAGGCGCCGACCGGCGCGAGGAGCGGGTCGAGCACGGCCTGGTCGGCACCGACGTAGAAGACGTTCGGGCGCGTTCGCTGCTCGGGGGCCCGCACGACAGCCGGCTGGGTCGCCACCAGCTGGGCGATGCCGCTCTTCGGGTCGTCGAGGTCACCCGCCCAGATGGAGTGCGTCGGGCAGACGACGACGCAGGCGGGCTCGAGCCCGTCGTCGACCCGGTGGGCGCAGTAGTTGCACTTGGCGGCGGTGTGGGTGTCCTCGTCGATGTAGATGGCGTCGTACGGGCAGCCCTGCATGCAGCTCTTACAGCCGATGCAGCGGTCCCGGTCGAAGTCGACGATGCCGTCGTCCCGCTTGAACAGCGCCTTGGTAGGGCAGATCTTCACGCAGGGGGCGTCAGTGCAGTGGTTGCAGCGCAGCACCCCGAAGGACCGGGTCGAGGAGGGCCATGCACCCTTGTCGATGTACTTCACCCACGTGCGGAACTGGCCGACAGGCACCTGGTGCTCGGTCTTGCACGCGACCGTGCAGGCGTGGCAGCCGATGCAGGTCCGCTGGTCGATGGCGAAGCCGTAGCGCAAGGTTCCTCCTAGTCGGGACTCCGGCGATGTCGGTCGGGGAAGGGCCCTCAGCGCCCCTGCTGGATGGCAAGGCCGAGCTCTCCGGCTCTGGTCCAGTCGTCGTCGACGAGCACGACTCCCCGCCCGAAACGCGCGAGGAGTGAGGCCGCGATGGACGCCCGGAGGCCCGACGCGCAGTGCACCCAGAGCTCACCGTCGGGAAGCTCCCCGACGCGCTCCGCCAGCTCGAAGAACGGGACGTGCACCGCCCCGTCCAGGTGGCCGTCCGCCCATTCGGCGGCCCCCCGTACGTCGAGCACGATCTTGCCGCTGTCCGGCAAGCACGAGGCGAGGTCCTCGAAGGTGGCGACGGCATAGGAGCTGCCGCTCCCTTGCGTGAGCGCCTCCGGTGCGCCGACGGCGGCACCTGCGAGTTCGTCCACCCCGATCCGGGAGAGCTGGCGTCTCGCCTCGGCCACCTGCTCGGCCGTGTCGCCGACGAGCGTGACGGGGGCACCCCAGGGAAGCACCCAGCCGAAGTAGGTGGCGAAGGGATCGCCGAGCTCGATGGAGACGGCCCCCCGGAGATGGTGCCGGGCGAAGGCGCGGCGCTGGCGGAGGTCGACCACCCACTCGCCCGCCTCGATGCGGCGGCGGAGCACGCGGCCGTCGACCTGAGCGGGCGCCGAGAGGTCCGCGGCGGCAGGGCCGCCCGCGTTCAGGGGGGCCATGTGCACGTAGTAGCGCGGGTAGTCGCCGAGTCCCTCGGTCAGCCTCGCCACGAAGGCGTCCTCGTCCTCGGTGACGAGGGCCACGTTGCGGGAGCGTTCGTCGGCGATCGTCGAGGACTCCCCCGAGGTCTCCGTCGCCGCACAGAAGCTCCCGAAGCCATGAGTGGGATGGACGCTCACATGCCCGGGCAGCTCCTCGGCGAGGCGGCGCACCGAGCGGTACTGGGCGCGAGTCAGCTCCTCGGTCCGCTCAGGGGCGATCAGGTCGGTGCGGCCGACGGCCCCGAAGAGCATCGACCCTCCGGTGAACACGGCCACGGGGTCGCCGGCGGCGTGGACGACGTAGGAGAGGTGGTTCGGTGTGTGGCCCGGAGTGTGGCGGGCGACGACCGTGAACCCGCCCGCCGAGATGGTCTCGCCGTCGGCGATCGGCCGACGGGCGAAGCGGACCTCGTCGGCGCCGGGCACGCCGTACTCGGCCCCGGTCTCCTGCGCCAGGGCGAGGCCGCCCGTCACGTAGTCGTTGTGGAGGTGCGTCTCGAGCACGTGGGTCACCCGCAGGCTGCGGGAGCCGACCTCCTCGAGCAGCCGGTCGATGTCACGCTGCGGGTCGACGACGACGGCGGTGGACCCATCGTGCACGACGTAGCTCCGGTCACCGAGCCCGGGCGTGTCGATGGTGACGACGTCGATGCCTGCTGTGGTGGACGGTTCCATCACCTGATGCCTACCCCATGTACGAATGTACGTACCAGTCCGAGCGTGCTCACGGCGGCGGGATGCTCCTCAGAGGGGTGTCTGGCGGGTTCAGGCGCGGGTCACCTTACCCCGGCAGGTATGGCGGGTACATGCCGCCCCCCGGGGCGAGCTCGCGCCCCGGGGGCCGAGCGGAGGGTCGCCGCCCGAGCCGGCCGGCCGTCAGCGGCCGGGAACGGGCTCGGGCCGCCCGCCCGGGCGGCTGCTCGCCGAAGCGGGCGCCGCCGCACCCCCGGCCGGTGCCGGAGCCTCGAAGGAAGCGTCGAGGCGCCCCCTGCTCCAGCGGGAGACGAACTGGAAGCGGTCGGCCCGTACCACGCCGTGCCGCCACTCGACCGGGCTGGACCCCTCGCACGCCAACCGCTCGATGGCGAAGACGGCGGTGCGCGAGCGCAGCCCGAGTAGCTCGCCCTGCTCGGGCGTGGGAAGGACGGGCGTCACTCGCTCCCACCCCGAGTCCGGCCGGACGCCGCAGCGCGTCTCCAGCTCCCGGTAGAGGGCCGTCCGGTGGAAATCGACGTCGAGCAGCCCCCGGGCGACTCGGGACGGCAGCCACGAGCAGTCAAGCACCGCCGGGTTGCCATCGAGCAGGCGGAGACGCTCGAGGTAGACGAGCGGCTCGTGCGTCGCACAGCCGAGCATGGCGGATGCCGAGGGATCCTTGCGCTCCTCGAGGAACCGGACGATGCTCTCTTGGACGAAGCCCTGCTCCTCAGCGGAGCGGTAGAGGCTGTAGAGCGCGCCCATCGACTGCTCGATGGGCCGCTCGAGCACGGAGGTCCCAAGGCCGCGGGTGCGCTCGACGAGGCCCTCCTGTTGAAGGTGACGGACCGCCTCGCGGACCGTCTGGCGGCTCACCTCGTACTGGCGGACGAGCTCCCGGTCGCTCGGGAACCGTGCGGCGAACTCTCCTGTCGAGAGGCGAGAGCGCAAGTCCCCCAGGATCTGTGCCCAGAGCGGCACGGGGCTGCGTCGGTCGACTCTCACCCCACCAGTATGCGTGGCGGGCGGCACCCGACCGGGTGCTCGCCCCGCCCCGCTTCGATCAGCGCCGCGAGAAGCGGTCGAAGAACGACCGGCGTCCCTCCGACTTCGCGTGTCCCTGGCAACGCTCCGACTTCGGAACGCCCCGCAGGACCTGCTCCACGTGCTGGCCGCAACCAGCCCACGTCGCCTTCCCACATGTCCTGCATCTCACCGCTCGGCACATACCGCGACGACCTCCTTCGGTTTCGGGTTTCGGAGAGTATACCCATACGGGTATGTAGCGAGACATCGGTCCGAGGCAGAATTCGCCCGCCGCGACGGGGAGAAGCGGCCGACGCGCGGAGAGTGGGCCGCTCCCGGTCGGCTGCTGACGGTCAGCCCGACGTGCTCAACGCGGCGCACGACGGCCGGCGTAGACGACCTGGCGCAGCTCTCTCCAGTAGACGTCGACCGCATCGAAGCCCGCCTCCCGGAGCATGCGGAGCTGCGGTTCGAGGGGGAGAAGGTGCCGGACGTGGGTCTCCCAGCGCGCCTGCTCCTCAGGGCTCTTGTGGCGACGACGGTCGGCTGCGGCCGGGTCGCGGGCCGTCTCGAGGCGCTGCCAGGCATCCTCCACCGCCGGGCTGTCCGCGCTCACCTCGTCGTAGTTGACGAACCATGCCCCCGGGGCGAGTCGCTCCAGGATCTCGGCGAAGAGCCCCTCCTTCCGGTCATCGGGAAGGTGATGCACGCAGAGCGAGGTGACGACCGCGTCAACGTCCTCGGATAGCTCGTCCGGCCAACGGCCGGCGGCGAGATCGAACTCCACGTAGCGGTAGCGGCCTTCGTAGGACCGGAGCGCCCGACGGCCCTCGGCCATCATCTGCGGGGAGTACTCCGTCAGAACGGCGGCGGCCGCAGGATAGGCGTCGAGCACCGCTTTCGACCCTGCGCCCGTCCCGGCGCCGAGGTCCACCACGGTGAACCTCTCGTTGCGGGCGAAGGGCAGCAGCTCAGCGACGAAGCGGCGGGGCCAGACCCTCGAACGCTCCCGGTCCTGCGAGGCTGCCACCCACTCGGCGACGGGGGCATCCTGCTTCCATACCGCCTCGTTGGACTCGTAGCTCTCGGACATCGCCTCACCGTACGTCGCCCGCGCACCTACGGCGGCGCGGCGGTCCTCGGCACCGGCCTCCGGCCTCTCTCAGGCGAACGGGCATCATGTGGAGGTGATCACCACCTTGGCCCGCGTCGTCCCCTCGAGACCGGGAAAGCCGGTCCGTGCCGGGGCGACCGAGCAGCAGCTGGCCGTCCGAGCAGCGCTCCTCGGCGAGCAGCCGTGGACCGTCGAACGGGCGAGCGAGGTGGCCGCCCGCTTCGACGAGCTCGCGCCGACATGGGACGGCGAACGCGGCGGGTACCGGCGCGCCCCGGCGGAGGACGCCCTCGAGCGCGGGGGGCCCTTCACCGAAGGCCTCTGTGTCGAGATCGGTTGCGGTACCGGCCTTCTGACGCCGCTGCTGGAGGCGGTGTGGAGCCCTGTCCTCGGTGTCGACCTCTCCCCCGGGATGCTGCGCCGGTCCCGGTCGGCGCTCCGGGTCCGGGCTGACGGTGCCCGGCTGCCGGTCCCCGATCGGGGCGCCTCGGCGGTCGTCATCGGCGACGCACCGCTGTTCGCCAGCGAGGTCGTCCGGGTGCTCCGGCCCGACGGCGCCGTGGTGTGGTCGAACGCGCTCGGCGACGGCGCTCCCTTCTACGTGACCACGACAGCGCTCCTCTCCGCCCTGGCGGCGGCATCAGGTTCGACGTGGTGCGCGCTCGAGAGCGAGGCCGGCTGGGGCAGCTGGGCGGTGCTGCGCCGCCAGGCGGCGCCAGCGTGACGGGGGGCCGCTGTCGGCGGGAGTTCGCCTGGACGGCCGCTCTCGCCTGATCCGCCTGGACGCATGCACCCCCGACGAGCAGAGGCGTCCGGGCCCTCAAGTGGGCGGTCGGGGCGCTGCGGTGACTACCTTGGCGAAAGGGAACTGGACGTGAAGGGGATGCCGGTGTCGGGATCGACGATCATCTATACGCATACGGACGAAGCACCTGCGCTCGCCACCTACTCGTTTCTCCCCGTGGTGCGCGCCTACGCCGCCGCGGCCGGCGTGGAGGTGGAGACACGGGACATCTCGCTCGCCGGCCGCATCCTCGCCCAGTTCCCCGAGTACCTGTCGGAGCCGCAGAGGGTCGGCGACGCCTTGGCCGAGCTGGGCGAGCTGACCGCGAGCGCCGAGGCGAACATCATCAAGCTGCCGAACGTCTCCGCCTCGGTCCCCCAGTTGCGAGCCGCCATCGCCGAGCTCCGCTCTCACGGCTATGCCCTCCCCGACTATCCCGAGGAGCCGGCGACCGAAGAGGAGCGGGACGTGAGGGCCCGTTACGACAAGGTGAAGGGCAGTGCCGTCAACCCGGTGCTCCGCCAGGGCAACTCGGACCGGCGGGCACCGGCGGCCGTCAAGCACTACGCCCGGACCCACCCCCACCAGATGGGGCCCTGGAGCGGCGAGTCGAAGACGAACGTCGCCCACATGACCGCGGACGACTTCCGCTCCACCGAACGCTCCGCCACGATCGCCGAGCCCGGCTCGTTGCGCATCGTGCTCGACGCCGGCGGCGCCACGTCGGTGCTGCGCGGGTCCGTGCCGGTGCTCGCCGGTGAGGTCGTGGACGCGTCGACCATGCGGGTCGCGCCACTCCGCCGCTTCCTCTCCGAGCAGCAGGACCGGGCCACTCGCGAGGGTGTCCTCTTCTCGATCCATCTGAAGGCGACGATGATGAAGGTCTCCGACCCCGTCATCTTCGGTCACGCGGTGGAGGCGTTCTTCCCCGAGACCTTCGCCCGATACGGCGAGAGACTGACAGAGGCCGCGCTCAACCCGAACGACGGCCTCGGGGCGATCCTCGCCGGGCTCGCCGGCCTGGCGGACGGCGCGGCGATCAGGGCCTCCTTCGAGGCCGAGCTCGCCTCCGGCCCCGCCCTCGCCATGGTCGACTCTGACCGGGGGATCACGAACCTGCACGTCCCGAGCGACGTCATCGTCGATGCGTCGATGCCGGCGATGATCCGCAACTCCGGCCACATGTGGGGACCCGACGGAGCGGAGGCTGACACGCTCGCTGTCATCCCCGACAGCAGCTACGCAGGCGTCTACCAGGTCGTCATCGACGACTGCCGTGCAAACGGGGCCTTCGATCCGGCCACCATGGGGTCGGTTCCGAACGTCGGGCTGATGGCAGGGGCCGCCGAGGAGTACGGGAGCCACGACAAGACCTTCGAGATCCCCGCAGACGGCACGGTGCGGGTCGTGGACGGGTCCGGTACGACCGTGCTCGAGCAGCCGGTGTCGGCCGGCGACATCTTCCGCATGTGCCAGACGAAGGACGTCGCCATCCGGGACTGGGTGAAGCTGGCGGTGCACCGTGCCCGGGTGAGCGGCGATCCTGCGATCTTCTGGCTGGACGCCGATCGGGCGCACGACGCCGTCCTCATCACCAGGGTGCGCGAGTACCTGGCCGAGCTCGACACCGAGGGACTCGACATCGACATCATGGCGCCCGAGGAGGCGACCGCTCGCTCTCTCGAGCGGATCCGCCGCGGCGAGAACACGATCTCGGTGACGGGCAACGTCCTGCGGGACTATCTCACCGACCTGTTCCCGATCATGGAGCTCGGTACGAGCGCCAAGATGCTGTCTGTCGTCCCCCTCATCGCCGGCGGGGGACTCTTTGAGACCGGCGCCGGCGGCTCGGCGCCCAAGCACGTCCAGCAGCTTCTGAAGGAGAACTACCTGCGCTGGGACAGCCTCGGGGAGTTCCTCGCCCTCGGGGCGAGTCTGGAGCACCTCGCCGAGCAGACCGGCAACGCCCGGGCGAAGATCCTTGCCGACGCCCTCGATCGAGCGACGGCCACGTTTCTCGACAACGACCGTTCGCCGAGCCGGCGCCTCGGCGGCATCGACAACCGCGGCAGCCACTTCTACCTGGCCCTCTACTGGGCACACGAACTCGCCAGTCAGTCCGAGGATCCCGAGATCGCCGCCGGCTTCGCGCCGCTGGCGAAGTCCCTCGCCGATCAGGAGAAGGAGATCGTCGACGAGCTCGTGGCGGTCCAGGGGTCGCCGGTCGACCTCGGGGGTTACTACGACCCGGATCCCCGAACCTGCGAAGCGGTGATGCGTCCCTCCGCAGCCTTCAACGAGGCACTCACCATCCTGGCCTCCCGCTGACGAGGGCGCGCCGGCCTTCACCACAGCATCCCGCCGGGCCCGAGAACTCCAGCGTGGACCGGGCCGCGCCCGAGGGGTCGCCCGAGAGCTGATCGCGCGCCTCTGCACGTCGTGGCAGGCTGCGATGACCTCGTCGATCGCTCGCACCTTCTCGCTGGCAGGCTCCGCGACCCACTGGCGTGGTCATCGCAGTGTCGCTGCCGACCGTGTCGCCAGTGTCTCCCGCCTCCTCGTGGCAGAACTTCAGCCTGAGCCGCTTGTCGCGAGGGCGGTACCCGCCGAACGGCGAGACCCTCGAGTCGGAGCCCGGGCATCGTGCCGGTCCCCTCCGGCGGTCCCGGCGCGCTCGAGAGCCGGCGCGGTGGAACGCCCCGATCCCAGCCCTCTCCCCGGTGACGGCGCCGAGGGGCGGCACACACTGGCAGGTCCACGACTAGCTGCATAGTCGACGTTGTGTGCTACACCTGTCGGATGCGCGGCAGTGCGTCGTCCCCTCCCCTGTCGTCTGGACGCGTGGTGTGGCGGCGCTTCCGGCGGGACAGCCTGGCGGTGGTCGCCTTCATCGCGGTCGCAACCACAGTGGCCATGATCGTGCTCGGGAGCACGGTCCGGGTCACCAACTCCGGGATGGGCTGCAGGAGCTGGCCTCTGTGCAACGGGCAGCTCGGTCCCATCGACCACTTCCATGCCCTCTTGGAGCAGAGTCACCGCTACCTTGCGACCGTCGTGAGCGTGTTCGTGGTGCTCACCGGGGTGCTCGCCTGGCGTGACCGGGCAAGGCGCCCGGGCGTGCTGGCGCCCGCGCTCGCGGCCGTCGGGGCGCTCGTGGTCCAGGTGGCCCTCGGAGCGCTGACCGTCCTCGCCCACAACGCAGGCTGGACCGTCGGTCTCCACCTCGTGTGCGCCGAGATCCTGCTGGCGCTGCTGGCCGTCGCAGCCTTCCGTGCAGTGCTGCCTGGCGAGAGCACCGGCCGCCTCCCCGACCGGCCGGCTCATCGCCGACTCGTCGATCGGCAGCCCTACCCCGGGGACGGTCGGCGGAGATCAGGTGGCGACCCCTCCGCCATCGCGGCGGTCGCTCTCCTCCTCGCCACCATCGTCGCCGGCACGCTCGTCGTCGACGGAGGCGCCGAGGAGGCCTGCCCCGCCTGGCCGCTCTGCCCGGCAGGCTCTCCCGGGCACCTCGTGGCACTGCAGCTCGTCCACCGGGGGTTCGCCGCCGCGGCGGGGATCGCCGTGCTCGTGTGGTCCGTGCGGCTCTGGCGGCGGCATCAGCGGCGAGTCGCGTCGGCCGTCCTGGTCGCGCTCCTCGCGCTGCAGGGGGCCGCCGGCGGCATCACCGCGGTGCTCGAGGCCCGGGCTGGGGCAGCGGACCTCCACCTCGCGCTCGGGACGCTGCTGTGGCTGGCGGCGGTAGTCCTCGCCGTCGGTGGGAGCCCGGCGCTCCCGGCGCTCACCGACGCCGGGCGGCCGAGGGAACCGCTGGCAGCCACCGGGGGCGCCCCGCGCTGAAGCGAGAAGCTATGGCGGGCGGGCGCGCCAGGTGCTGCCCGAGGACCACGATCCCGAGGAGGTCTCGCCCCGCTACTCGACGACCCGATCGCCGCCGACCTTCGCCCGTTGGGTTCGACCCAGGCGGAGGTCACGCCACGAAGCGTCCTCGTGGCCCCCTCGCTTCCCGTCTCGAGGGCGTCCTCGAAGCGCTCGGACGAACGGCCTCAGATCTCGGGGACCTGAGCAGCGTCGTCCATCGGTGTCCTCCTCGGCTCTCGCCCCGCGTCGCCGCCCTCAGGCGCTCGCACCAGGTTGCGCCCTGACGCCCTCGCCAGTCGCCCCCCGCCACAGGCCTTGGTCCATTGGCCTGCCCGTGCCCCACGACCGCCCCCACCCCGGGGGCGCGGTGGTGGGGCATCGGGGAGGCCGACACGGAGAAGTCCGGCTCGTGCCCGCGACGCCCGGACGAGCCGGTGCCCCGCCGATCTCGAGGCGAGCGACGCGATGTCCGGGTGACGCCTCAGAACGTCAGCGAGGGGGACCCCACAACCGCTCGGTGAGACCGGACGCCCGTGCGATCGGCCGTTCGACCGCAGCCCGCACAGCCTCCTCGGTGCCGGCGAGGATGAGACTCCGCCGGGCGCGCGTCACGGCGGTGTACAGCAGCTCACGGGTGAGGACGCGGGAGGTGGGCTGTGGTAGCACGACCGCCACGTGGTCGAACTCCGAGCCCTGCGCCTTGTGCACCGTCATGGCATAGACGGTCTCGACCTCCGAGAGACGCGACGGGCTGACCGGTCCCTGCTCGAACGCCGCCGCCACCCCGGCTGGCTGGCGGGCGACGAGCACGCCGGTGTCCCCATTGAACAGACGGAGGCTGTAGTCGTTCGCCGTCACGATCACCGGCCGCCCGACGTACCACTGGCCATCGGTCGAGAAGCCGTCGATCTCATCGAGAAGCCATTGCTCGACCCTCGCGTTCCACGAGGCAACGCCGGCCGGGCCCCGGCGGTGGGCGCACAGGATGCGCCACGAGCCCAGCGCCTCGAGCGCACGGGCACCGTCGCCTGCACGTGCCGCCTCGACGAGGCTCGCTCCCGTGTCGCAGGCGAGCCGGCGAATGCCGTCGAGCTGCGAGGACTCCGCCTCGCCGGCGTCGATCGGCACCCACGCGACGCCGTCGTTGCGGTTCGCACCGGCCAAGGCGGCCATCGCGGCATCGCCGCTGCCCGATCGGATCGCCTCAGCCAGATCGGCGAGCGCCCCACCGAAGCGGTGGTTCGTCCGCAGTACCACGATCCCGTCTCCGATCGCCGGTCCTGAGGTGGGAAGCACCTCGACGGGAAGCGAGGCGCCGGTGACGGCCGCCACCTCCTCTCGTGACTCTGCCCGCATGCGCAGCCCGCCTGCTGCCGGCCCGACGATGTCGCCGAGGACGGCACCGGCCTCGACCGATGCCAGCTGCTCGGGATCGCCGACGAGGACGAGGCGCGCATCGTCACGGACCGCCTCCACCAGGCGGGCCATCAACCAGAGCGAGAGCATCGAGGTCTCATCGATGACGACGAGGTCGTGCGGCAGGCGATTGCGGCGGTGGTAGCGGAAGCGGCTGGCGTTGTCCGGTCGCGGCCGGAGCAGACGGTGGACAGTCGACGCCTCGAGCATGCGCAGCTTCTCTCGGACCTGTGGGCTCAACCCGAGCTCGTCGGTGGCGGCACGCACCGCCTCCTGCATGCGATTGGCCGCCTTCCCGGTCGGGGCGGCGAGGGCCACGACCGGGAGCTCGCTCCCTGTCCTCGAGGACTGCTCGGCAAGCAGCCCGATCACCCGCGCCACCGTCGTCGTCTTGCCGGTCCCGGGTCCGCCGGCGATCACGGCCAGGCCGCGCAGCACCGCCACGGCGGCGGCCCACCGCTGCTCGCCGTCCTCGTGCGCGCTCCCGCCGAAGAGCCGCTCGATAGCGCGCGCCAGCTCGCCGCGGTCTTGGCCGCCGAGGAGGCCGGCGGCCGCCCGGGCACGCAGGTCGGCCGCCACGGCCCGTTCGTCCCGCCAGTAGCGGTCGAGGTGGAGTGCCGTGCCGATGAGCCGCAACGGGGCCACCACGCGGTCGTCCTCGCCGACAGCCGCGAGCGGGCTCGCCGCCACCTTGGAGAGCCAGGTCTCGGGGTCGGGCCACGGGAGGGCGTCGAGATCCACCTCCTCTTCGATCTCGGCCTCGGCGGTGGCTCTCACCGAGTGGAGATCGGCCCGGACGTGGCCGACCCTCGGCGCCCGGACGGCGAAGGCCGTCGCAAGCGCCACCAGCTCGTCGTCCTCGCCCCCGAGCAGCCCGAGCCGGCGGGCGACGTGGACGTCGGCCGGAGCCAGCACGCCAGCACGGTTGAAGGCGCCGAGCAGCGAGGCTTCGTCGAGCCCGAGGACGAGAGCCGAGTCGAGCGAGGCCGTCACGAGCCGGTCTCGAACAAATCGGAGAGGTCCGTCACGAGCCCGGTCGGCGGTCGCCAGGAGAAGACGCCGCAGGGGTGGCCGTCCACCACCGGCGTGTCCGGACCCGACATGCCGCGAAGGAAGAGGTAGAGGACGCCCCCGAGGTCGCGCTCTGGCTCGTAGCCCCGGAGCCGCCACCGCAGGTACCGGTGAAGGGCGACCATGTAGAGGATCGCCTGCAGCGGATAGTGCATCCGCTGCATCTCGACATCGAGGGCGGACGGCCGGTAGTGCCAGGCGGAGAGCTCCTCTCCCTCGGCGCCGATCCAGTTGGTCTTGTAGTCGGCGACGAAGTAGCGGCCGCCCCCACCGCCCTTCCCGACACCCAGCCGGAAGACGAGATCGAGGCTTCCTGTCAGGTAGCCGCGCAGGTCGGTCCCGAGCAGCGGGTCCCGCAACCGGGCCCCGTACCCGCGCAACGGGCCGGTCGGATCCGCCGCCTCGTGGAGCTCGAACAGCCGGGCGATGTCCGGCGTGGAGACGGCGTCGCTGTTGGCGGGACGATCACCGCCGGCCACGGGCAGCTCGAAGCCCATCTCGTCCAACCGGTCCCGCCTCGAGAGCCCCCGCAGCGTGGTCCCTCCGGCTAACGGGCCGAGAGGCGTCGTGATCGAGGCGCGCAGGGCGGCGACCACCGGCTCGAGGGCGGCCAAGCCGGCGGCGTACCGCGAGCGGATCGCCGCGATCGCCCGGGTGATCTCGAGGTCGAGGTCAACGGCCGCGAAGTCGATCTCCTCGAGCACCCGGTGGACGAACGTGCCCATGTCCACGCCACCAGGCAGCTCGGACCACGGTGAGCGCGCGGCCCGCAGCCTGGGCTCTTCGCCACCCGCGGCGCCCTCGCCACCGAGCACCTCGACCGGCGCTCCGGTGACGGGCTCGTCGACAGTACCCGGCTCCTCCGCTTCACTGCCGACGGCCGGCCCGCCGTGGACGGCCGCGGTGATCCCC
Organism: Actinomycetes bacterium; assembly: GCA_021811865.1. Next base: position 24,481 of record JAKAQB010000023.1, read on the forward strand.
GAGTACGAGGTCCGGCGCCAGCGCAGGTCGAGGGAGCGGTCGAAGCTGGCGACCTCGAGCGCGCCGGACGGCTGGCCGGAACGTCCGGACCACGTGGAGGACGGATCCCTACCCATCGCCTCTTCCACGGCGATGAGACCTCCGGCGCGCTGTGACATCTCGCCGAGGCGTGTGCGCACCTCGTCGTCCCTTGGCATACGGGTGCCGCTCGTCGCTACCGTGCCCTCCTCGTCGCGCGCGAACAGCAGCCGCCCGAGCGAGGAGAGCTCGGCCTGGTCCACCCGCGCCCACCAGATCACGACCTGGTGCTTCGCGCGGGTGAGGGCCACGTAGAGCTGGCGCAGGTCCTCGCCGCTCTGCTCGTCGGTCGCCGTGCGGAAGTGCGCCGGGTACCCGTCATCGGTCTTCGTGCCGACGTCCAGCTTTCGTACGCCGTCGACCGGGTCGTGGTAGACGACCGGTGATCCCATCGGCCTCCGCCACTCGTCCCACAGATAGGGGCAGTAGACGATGGGGAACTCGAGACCCTTGGCGCGGTGGATGGTGAGCACCTGGACCGCGTCGGCGTCCGAGTCGAGCCACCTGCTGCGCGACTCCGCGTCAGCCCCCTCGCGGCCGGTCTCGGCCTCCTCGATCCGACGGGCCAGCCACGCCCGGAGCGCCGGGGGGCCCTGCTGGCCTTGCGATGCCTCGGCGTGCAACAGCTGCGCCACGTGCCCGAGGTCGGTGAGACGCCGCTCGCCCTCCCGCTCTGCCAACAAGCGGCCCGGCACCCCCTCGCCCGCCAGCACGGACCGGAACAGCGAGGCGACTCCGCGGCGGCGCAGGGTGTCGCTCCAGCGGTGCAGCCGGGCGTGGACCGCCTCCCACTCGGCATCGCCTGCGGACGCCACGTCCTCGGCCTTCATCCCGAGAAACGGCGTCAGCGCCACGGCCACCGCCCTCGAGCGGCTTGCGGGCTGTTCCATCGCCTCGAGCAGGCACAGCCACTCACCGGCGGCGCTCGTCGTGAGCACGCTCTCGCTCCCCGCCACGACCGCCGGTACCGAGGCGTCCCGGAGCGCCTGCTGGACGATGCGCGTCTGCCGGTTCGTACGGACCAGCACCGCGATGTCCCCGGGCTCGAGCGGGCGAGCGCTTCGCCGTGCGCCGTCCTCGTCGTAGCGGGCCAGCTCGGCGCCTGAGTCGAGCAGCCTCACGATGTCGGCCGCCAGATCCTTGGCGATGAAGTCGACGGCCGCCGGTTTGCGAATCTCGTCCCGCTGGGTGGTCGACAGCTTGCTCTGCTTCGCCGACACCACTCGTGCCCGCAGAGGCGCCTCCGCTGGCGCCCCGCACAGAGCCCCACGTGTATGAGATGGTGCGGGGGCGACCGGACGGTACGGGATCTCGGGATGTCCGAGCCGGACGGGATCGAGGAACGAGTCCAGCGCCGCGAGCAGGTCGGCGTCGCTCCGCCAGTTCGTCCCGAGGGTGAAGCGGCGCTCGGCGACGCGGGCGGCCTCGAGATACGAGTACACGTCTGCCCCCCGGAAGGCGTAGATCGCCTGCTTCGGGTCTCCGATCAGCACGAGGCGGGTCTCGCCCGTACCGAACGCCGAGCGGACGACCGCCCACTGGATGGGATCGGTGTCCTGGAACTCGTCGACGAGGACGACGGAGTACCTCCCGCGAAGGTGGTCGGCCGCCGGCGCACCGCGGTGGGGATCGCGCAGCGTGTTCTTCAGCCGAACGAGCAGGTCGTCAAAGGTGAGCAGGTTGCCATCACGAAGACGGCGGTCGACCTCCGCGCGCACGCCGTCCGCCAGGCGGCGCCGGAGCCCAGAGTCCGACGCCCCCGGCGCCGGTTCGAGCGGGGTGTCGGGGTTCGCGATCGCCGCACGGGCGATCCCGAGCGCCTCGCGCCGGTTGAAGGGAGGCGCCTGACCGTGAAACAGGGTCCAGCGCACGTACAGGTCGTCTACCGCCTGCTCGACGAGATCTCTCGGCTCCTCCAGAAGGGTCGAGCCTGTCGCCACGTCACCAGTGACCCCGAGGCTTGCCAGCATCAGCTGGCAGAACCCGTGAGTCGTCGTGATCGTGGCCTCGTCGAAGGAGGTGACGGCGTCGGTCAGCCGGTCCCGGCGCGCTGACACCTCCTCTCGGTCACCGGTGGCGAGCAGGCGGAGCACCGAGTCGTCGGCCGGGAGCAGTTCTCCGCCTTCGAGGTAGCGGGCGAGCCCCTCTTCGGCAAGCACCAGGCGGGCGCGCACCCGATCGCGGAGCTCTCCGGTCGCCAGCCGGGTGAAGGTCACTGCGAGCACCTCGGAAATCGGCACACCCTCAGCGACAAAGCGAGTCACCAGTGCGGCGATCGTGAAAGTCTTGCCCGTTCCGGCGCTCGCCTCGAGCACGGTGATGCCGAGCGGCGGCAGCGAGCCGCAGACGTCGAAGTGATCCGGCTCGGCGATCGACCGCCCGGCTGCGCGCTCGGTCGTCGATGCCATCAGCAGTACCTCCGGTCCTCATGGTCGAGCACCGGCTCCCAGAGGCGTCGGGCGAGCCGCCCGACACGAGACCTCTCGCTCGACCAGCCCGGGCCGCTCTCGTCGGACCGCGCCGGCTCGCGGAGGAGGTCGGAAAAGGTCGGCTGCCCGCCCAGGACGAGGAGGTGTGCGGGTTCCTGGCTCTCGCTGAAGCCGCGGTCGCTCGCGTCCCAGGTCTGGTGACATTCGTCGACGACGCGACCCTCCCGTCTCAACGCCGAGACGAAGCGCTCCGAGGTCGTGGCAAAGAGCGGCAGGGGTTCCCGCATGCCGCGGTCGTAGAGGTCGACGAGCGCCGCCAGCTCGAGCAGGGCCCGCTCCCGGCGTTCGTCCGGAGACGGGGCAAGCAGAGCCAGCTCGGCGACTGCGATGCGCGGGGCTCCCCTGGTAGACCCTTCCGCTCTCCCGACCGTGAGGGCGGTGACCTCTCGCTCAGGATGCGCAGCCGTGAGTGCGAGAAAGTGGGCCCACGCCACCAAGCGGTGCTTGGCAGCGAGCCGGGAGTACAGGCACCGGACGATGCGGCTCTTTGCTCCCTCCTCGTCCTCGAGCTCGTGGACATCGGGGACTGTGCCGATGAGCGTCCGTCCATCGGGCAGGCGGAGGTTCACCTCGACCGAGTCGGGCACCGCCACGCCGCCGGCGTCCTTCGTCACCGCGACCAGCCTGTCGACCGCCTGTTCGACCTCCCCGAGGTCATGAGTGGCGAGTGCCCCGGGCGGCAGCAGTCCCCGGCCCTTCTCGGCGGCTCGAGCCTCGTCCGGGGTGGAGCCTGCGAGACGCGCCTGCAGGATCCGCTCGCCGACGCCCCACTTCTCGAGCGGATCGAGCTCCACCGGCAGAGCATCCTTCACTTCGTCGCTGCCGCCACTTCCGTACCAGCCGAGCCGCTCACGCAGGAACTGCCGCACCGGGAATTCGAGGAAGCGAACGAGGGAGTCGAGCTGGACCACCTGCTCGCCGATCGGCTCAAGCGGGGCGGCGAGGAAGCTCGCTGGTGCCGCCGGCGGCTCGCTGTGCGCGCGGGCGCCCTCGAGGTCGACAGGGTCGAAGCTCCACGATCCGTCGCCGTCGAGTGCGCCCGGCTGGAAGTTGCGCGGGTCGAAGGACTGGAGGGGGTGCTCGACCACGACGTACTGCCGTGGCTTGGTGTGCGGCGACCCGTCCGGCACCCTCACCGTGCGGTCGACGACGTCGAGCAGCTCGGCGACCGGGACGCATGGCGAGCGCTCCTGATTCGTCCTCGGATCGCGGCCCTCGTAGGTGAGAACGAGATGCTCAGTCGCTGCGAGGAGGGCATCGAGCAGTAGCTGCCGATCTTCTGAGCGCGCGTCCCGGTCGCCGACACGAGGCTCGGTGAGCAGGAGGTCGTCACCGTCCTGGGCGGCGTGGCGGGGGAAGGCGCCGTCGTCCAGGCCGAGCAGCCCGATCACCCGATGGGGCACCGACCGCATTGGGACGAGCGTGCAGATGGTGAGATCTCCGGTACGGAAGTTTGCCCTCGTCGGCCGACCCCGGAGACGGTCGTCGAGCAGAGACCGTACCTCGGCCAGAGCGAGCAGGGTCTGCGCGCTTCGGCGAGGGCCCGTCTGGCCGGACTCGCCGGCCTGCGCCGCCTCCTCCACGTCCCCCAGCACCCAGTGCAGCTGGTCGTGCTGCCACTGCTCGCCCGGGGCGGCGAGCGCCAGGCTCTCGGTGGCCTCGGCGAGGCTCGCCACCCACTCGGTGACCGGATGCCGTCCTTGCAACCGCTCCACCGCCGTCCCGAGCCGGTCCACGAACTCGGCGAACCGGCCCGCCAGCTCGACGTCGCCGCTGGACACGTCGTCGAGCGGGAGGACGTCGTTGAAGAGCCGCTGCTCCTCCTCGGCCATCGCCACGCCGAGCAGCAGGCGGTCGAGGCCGGCATGCCAGGTGTTGTCGGGCACGTGGCCAAGGTGCCAGGGCGCCCGGTGCTCCCGGTCGAGGCCCCAGCGGATGCCGGTCTCGCCGACCCAGCGCTCCAGCTGGCCGAGCTCGTCCTCGTCGAAGTGGAACCGCCGTGCCACCGACTCGCTCCCTGCCAGGTCGAGCACCTCCGACGCGGGGAGGCGCCCGGAGGCGAGCTCCAACAGCTTCGCCGCCACGGCGAGCACCGGGTTCGTCTGTCGGATCGACCGGTCGGCGATCCGAGCACGAACCTGTGGCGGGCCCGGCTCCTTCGGCCAGTGAGCATCCTCGCCGTCGTAGGACGTCGGCTGGTTGCTCGATCCGAAGACGGCGTGGATGAGCGGTGCGAAAGACTCCACGTCGGGGCACATGACGATGATGTCTCGCGGCTCGAGCGTCGGGTCGTCAGCGAGCAGGTGGAGGAGGACATCCCGCATAACCTCCACCTGACGGAGCCGACCATGACACGAGTGGACGCGCAGACTGCCGTCGCCGGGGTCGATCGGGGGCCGTGGGTCCGCCTCGGTGCTAGTACGTGGACCGCCGGGAGGCTCGCGATTGGCCCGGACATCCGACTGGAGCCGCTCGAGAAGCGTCCGGTGGCTGCTCGAGTGCTCTGGTACGGGACGGTGCTCGCCACCGGTGACCCCCCGTGAGCGGAGCACGAGATGCATCTCCCTCGCGTCGCGCCCCCAGGAGCGCAGCAAGGGGTTCACCGCGAGCGAGGCGGTCGGGTCGTCGCTACGGCTGACCGGATAGACCGGGAGACCCTCCGCCCCAGCCTCCACCGAGTTCCACAACCGACCCGAGGGGTGCAGCAGGAAGAGGTGAACCTCCCGGTTCTGTGCGATCGCCTCCAGAACGGGGAGGTGACTCGCCGGGAGACGCGTCAAGCCGAACAGCGAGAGCCGCGCCGGCAGATCGAGCAGCTCGGGCTGCTCGACGAGCGTGGCGATGGCGGCCTCCACGCGTTCGGCAGGGCTCGGGACACCGATCCGCTGGCGGAGGCGACGCCAGAGCTCCGCCTGCCAGTCTCTCGCGCCAGTGGTGCCCGCCACCGTCTCCACCCACTGGCGGATCATGTCCGGACGATGGACGGCATATCGGTCGAACAGGTCTGCGAGGTGACGCACGGTCGCGAACCGACGCAGCTGCGAGGCGTCGGGCGACCCCGCCACCAGGTGATCGACGAGGGGTTCGAGCCACGTCGCCCCAAGGTTCTCGTCCACAATCTCGAGAAGCGGCCAGACCGACCGGTCCGGCGGCCAGGGATCGGCCTCTGGGTCGAGCCCGCAGGCGACCGAGGTCGCCTCCCCGACGAGGGTGCCCGGGAAGGGAAATTCCATGTTGGCGCAGACTCCGTCGCCACCGACCGTCGCGCCGAGCCGATGAGAGAGCCGCTGGGTCAACCACCTCTCCACGCCCCGGCTCGGCACCGCCACGATCTCGACCGCCATCGGGTCGGCGAGCGCGTCGAGCAAGAGGTCACCGAGCGACTCGACAAGGTGGTCGGCGCGTTCGGAGCGGTGGACGGAGAGCATCTCGACCGGAGGCTACAGAACCTCTGTAACGTCCGGCGGAACCCTCGGTGCGACTGCCCGGGGTGCCGGTTGGGAGCAGACGGCGCAGTGGCTATCAGCCTGGGGTCGGGGCCTCGGACGGTGCCGTACCGGAGGTGACCAGCACCGGCGGACTCCGTCCCGAGCGGTTCCGAGCGGCACCCACCGGGACAGGACGGGGGATGGTCCGCGATGTCAGACGTGCGAGGTGCGGTGACGACGTGCTGGGTCGTGAGGCGTCGAGCAACCGGCCGGGCCGATCGGGTCCTGCGCCTGCGTACCACGGGTCACTTCGGCTTCGTCGGTCCGGCGGAACCGCTTGGACGATGGGGGCCCCAATCGGTCCTCGCCGGCGCCGGGGCACCCAGGCACCGAGCTGCCGGGCCCGCCATCGCCGGCCTCTCGTGGGAGCATCGGTCTGCCGACCTGGTACCCGACCGATCGACGGATCTCTCACGGTCGAAAGTCGTGCTCGTCTCCGGTGCCATGCCGCCCACCATCGCTTCGTCGGGTCACTCGTCGACCGGCGTGGCTCGATCGGACGCGCCATCCACCGCCCCACCGGGCGGAAGGCCAGGGGCTACCGACCGCGCCGGGTGAGGACGTCTCGCGTGCGGTCGACGAGGGCCATGGCCGAGCCGGCCGACTTGAGCAGGGAGCGCCGGGGAGGGGTGAGCGGGTGCGGGCGAGTCGGGCCGGCTTGGTGGGCCCTCGCATACCGGGCGCCGAGCCGCTCCACCTCTCCCGGGCTCATCCGCAGCCTCAGCGAGGGGAGCACCGTGGCCTCCTCGTAGGTCACATGGTCGTGCACCGCGGCGGAGACTTGACGGGCCAGCGCGGCGAAGTCGGCGTTGCCTGGGGTGATCCGATCGAGGTCGTGCAGCAGCCGCTTGGCGGTGGACTCCTGCTCGAGGGCGTGTACCGCCATCTCCTCACCGCCTTCGACCACACGTCTCACCGCTGGCCAGAGGTACTGCTCCTCTGCTGCTTCGTGGCGGGACGCCATCATCACCAGCCGGCTCGACATCGTCTTCTGCTCACACGGCGAGTGCTCCTCGCTCTCGGGTCCGGTGGCAAGGTCGCTGAGGACGGCAATCAGCTCGTCGTGATGCCCCTGTATCAGCACGAACAGGTCAGCCACGATTCCTCTCCTCGAGCCTCTTGCGCTGGGGAACGACGGTGTAGCGCGGGTCCTCGGCCGACTCGAGGCCGGCCTCGAATATCGCGAAGCGAGACAGGGCGGACCCCACGAGGAGCCCGGCGCCCGCGAAGGCGGACGCCACCCTGCTGTGCTTTCCGAGCAGCGCGGCGGCTATGCCGGTGACGATGGCGATCTTGGCGCCCTTCTCGTAGCGGTGCGCCTTCTCACTCGAGGTGAAGGCCTCCTTCACCGCCCCCATGTTCCGCTTCATCAGCTCCATCAGACCGAGCTCCGCTGCCCCCGAGGTCACGCCGAGAAGCCGAGCCGGGCCCGACTCGTGGAGTGGCGCAACCACAAGGCCCATACCCGCCGCCGAGCTGACGGCCGATGCGGCGAACACGAAAGGCATCTCCTTGAACCCCTCGTGCCAGGCAGGGACTGCGGTGTTGGAGACCAGCGCCGCTGTGTAGGTCGCCACCGCTGGCCCGAGGAGAGCGGCGCCCGCAGTGCCCGCCGCGCCGACCAGCCGGAACCGGCCGGTGAGGGCGCTCAGGCTCGCAGCAGCCGAGAGCGGTGTGAAGCTAGCGAGCAGCCAGGATCCCACGCTCATCGGCGAGCTCGGCTTCAGAACGCGCAGCATGTTGGCGAACCGGGCGGGCCGTCCGAGGTCGTGGACGAGGGCGATGCCCGAGAGGCTGACGGCGGCTGTGCTCGACAGCTTGAGGGCCCGGGCGAGGGCGCCGCGGTGGCTGGCGGTCGCCGCCGCGGCCATCACCGAGCTGGCACCCGCGAGCCCGCCAAGAAAGAGGTAGCCCGGTATGTCGGGCGCCTCCCAGACAGGCTTGTTGATGATCGGCTTGCCGTAGTAGGAGCGGAAGTCCGCTTCTCCCACCATCGAGCGCTCACCGCCGGCCCGGCGGTGCGGTCGCTGGGAGACGTCCGCCGTGGCCTGTACCTGGCTCACCGCCTCCCGGCCGGGATGGACCTCTCGTAGTCCCTGCTTGGTGACTGAGCTGCTCATCGCCGGGCTCCTCCGAACCCAAGGACCACGACGGAGACCAGCGCCGCCGCCGCGACCCCGGCCCGCCGGTACATGGCGGGCAGATCGCGGGTGGTCACGATCGGGTCCGGTGGGAGTCCGTATACCTCCGGTTCGTCGAGGAGGAGGAAGAAAGCCCCGTCCCCCCCGACTCCGTCGTCGGGACTCTCGCCGTACAGCCGGGCGTCGATCACCCCCGACCGGTGAAGCTGGTCACGTCGTCTCTCCGCCCGAGCTCGCAACTCCTCGAGCGGTCCGAACTGGATCGAGTCCGTCGGACAAGCCTTGGCGCAGGCCGGTTCGACACCCACCGACAGTCGGTCGTAACACAGCGTGCACTTCCAAGCTCGCCCGTCCCCGTGCCGCTGGTCGATCACCCCGTAGGGACAGGCGGAGATGCAGTAGCCGCAGCCGTTGCAGATGTCCTCCTGCACGACGACGGTGCCGAACTCGGTGCGAAAGAGCGACCCCGTCGGACAGACGTCGAGGCAGGCGGCATGGGTGCAGTGCTTGCACACGTCCGAGGCCATGAGCCACCGGATACCGTCCTGTCCCGAGCCGTCGGTGCCGACGACCTTCTGCTCGATGAAGGCCACGTGCCGCCAGCTGTCGGCGCCGAGGCCCTCTGTGTTGTCGTACGACATGCCGGTGAAGTTCAGACCGTCCTCGGGTACGTGGTTCCACTCCTTGCAGGCGACCTCGCACGCCTTGCAGCCGATGCACACCGACGTGTCGGTGAAGAAGCCCACTCGGGGGGGAGGGCTCTCATAACCGCTGCTCGCTGCTACGTCACCCCGCTCCAGCAGATTCATCTCAGTGGCCATCGCGCACCTCCATGCCCGTCTCGCCGTCGATCCCGGCTCGCCGGATGTACTCCTCGACGAGCGCTACCCGGCTCGGACCCCGTGGCCGCCGTCCCGGCCGGATGTCCCCGCTGAAGGCCTTGACCTCCTGGATGTGGACGTTGGGGTCGAGCGAGAGGGCGGCCAGCTCGTTGGCGGCGTCGCCCGTCGAGTAGCCGTTGGCGCCCCAGTGGTAGGGCAGACCGATCTGATGGACCACCTTGCCGTTGATCCTGAGCGGCCGTATCCGGTCGGTGACCATGACTCGCGCCTCGATGACGTTGCGGGCTGTGACGATCATCGCCCACCCGTTGTGCTCGAGATTCCGCTCCGAAGCGAGCTCAGGAGAGACCTCGCAGAACATCTCCGGCTGGAGCTCCGAGAGGTACGGCACCCACCTGCTCATACCACCGGCGGCGTGATGCTCGGTGAGGCGGTAGGTGGTGATCACATATGGGAACAGCTGTGCGCCCGGCTCAGAGGGACTCGGGTGGTACCGGTTGTGCTTGCGGCTGAAGACCTGGCGAACCGGATTGCGCTGCTGGGAGTAGAGGAGGTTGGGCACCGGCGAGTCCTGCGGCTCGTAGTGGGTTGGGAGTGGGCCGTCGGTGAGCCCTGCTGGCACGAAGAGCCACGCCTTACCATCGGCCTGCATCACAAACGCATCCGTCCCCGACAGCGCCTCGGCGCCTCGGGCGCCAGGCGGTGGGCGGTGCCACGGTGACTTCGACCTCGCAAAGTCGGGGATGTCATGACCCGTCCACTCGGCATTGTCCTCGTCCCACCAGACGAGCGCCTTGCGCTCGCTCCACGGCTTCCCCGAGGGGTCGGCAGAGGCCCGGTTGTAGAGGATGCGCCGGTTGGCCGGCCATGCCCATCCCCACTCGTTGGCGACCCAGTTCTGCTCCTTGGCGGGCTTACGCCGAGCGGCCTGGTTGACGCCGTTGGTGTAGACGCCGCAGTAGATCCAACAGCCGCAGGCTGTGGAGCCGTCCTCGTTAAGCTGCTCGTAGGACGTGAGCGGCTGACCGTCGCCGTCCCACCCGTTGATCTCGGCGAGGACCGCCTCGGCCGACGGCTCAGCGATGGATCCCTCGGTCGGGTAGTCCCAGGTGAGATCGAGTATCGGCCGATCGAGGTCGTCGCAGCCCTCGGCCGGGGAGGTCAGCTTCTCTCTGATGAGGCGACCGAGATGGTAGGCGAACCACAGGTCACTTCTCGCTGAGCCGTAAGGCTCGATCGCCGCGTGGTGCCACTGGAGCATCCGCTGGGTGTTGGTGAAGCTGCCGTTCTTCTCGGTGTGGGCGGCGGCAGGGAAGAAGAAGACCTCGGTCTTGATGTCCTCGGTCGTGAGCTCCCCTGTCTCGATCTCGGGTCCGTCTTTCCACCAGGTCGCCGACTCGATGAGCGAGAAGTCACGGACGACCAGCCAGTCGAGGTTGGCCATGCCGAGGCGCTGCATCTTGGCGTTGGCGGAGCCTACGGCCGGGTTCTCACCCCAGATGAAGTACCCCTTGCAGGAGCCGTCCATCTGGGCCATCACGGTCTCGTAGGTGCTGTGGCTCCCGGTGAGGCGCGGTATGTAGTCGAAGCAGAAGTCGTTCTCCGGCGTGGCGGCCGGACCCCACCAGGCCTTGAGGAGGCTCACGGTGTACGCCTTCATTTCCCCCCAGTAGCCCTTGTCGGTCGAGGCTCCCTCGAGGAACGCCTCGAGGTTCTCGTCATCGTGGGCATGGGGCATCGGGATGTACCCGGGGAGCAGGTTGTACAGAGTTGGGATGTCGGTGGACCCCTGGATGCTGGCATGGCCGCGCAGGGCGAGGATCCCTCCGCCAGGTCGCCCGATGTTGCCAAGCAGCAGCTGCAGGATGGCGGCTGCCCGGATGTACTGCACGCCGACGGTGTGCTGGGTCCAGCCGACGGCATAGCAGAAGGCCCCGGTGCGGTCGGGCCCGGCCCCGTCGGCGAGGGTCTTGCACACCTCGAGGAACGCCTCCTGCGGAACACCGCAGATCTGTTCCACCATCTCAGGGGTGTAGCGGGAGTAGTGCCGCTTCAGGATCTGGAAGACGCACCGGGGGTGCTGCAGCGCGTCGTCCCGCTCGCCGCCCTGGCCGACCTTGACGCCGCCCGAGCCATGGGATTCGCCGCGGCCCGCCTCGTAGGAGGTCGCCTGGCGGCTCTTGCCCTGGCCGTGCGACGGGTTGTCTTGGCTCCCCCTGTTCGCGCGGTCCTGATACTCCTGATCACGTTGGCCGGAGGCCGCCTGCACCTCCACGCCCTCGTACATCCAGGTGTGGAAGTCGTAGCTCCGGTCCTCCTCGTCGAGGCCGGAGAACACGCCGTCGAGGTCCTCGGTGTCACGGAAGTCCTCGCTGATGAGCATCGGAGCGTTGGTGTAGGCGACGATGTAGTCGCGGAAGTACTTCTCGTTCTGGATGACGTAGTTGATGATCCCACCGAGAAAGGCGATGTCGCTGCCTGGCCGCAACGGCACGTGAAGATCCGCTACCGCACTCGTGCGGGTGAATCTCGGGTCGACGTGGATCACCTTGGCGCCCCGTGCCTTTGCCTCCATCACCCACTGGAACCCAACAGGGTGGCACTCGGCCATGTCGGATCCCTCGATGACGATCCAGTCAGCGTTCTGGAGGTCCTGCTGGAAGGTGGTGGCTCCTCCCCTGCCGAGCGATGTCCCCAAACTGGGGACGGTGGAGGAGTGTCAGACTCGTGCCTGATTCTCTACCTGTATCACCCCGAGGGCGGTGTACAGCTTCTTCATCAGGTAGTTCTCTTCGTTGTCGAGAGTGGCGCCACCGAGGCTGGCGATGCCGAGCGTGCGACGCACGTCGCGACCGTCCTCGTCGCGCCACTGCCAGGTCTGCCGGCGAGTCTCGATCACCCGGTCAGCGACCATGTCCATGGCAGTGTCGAGGTCGAGTACCTCCCAGTCGGTGGCTCCTGGCTTGCGGTGGAGCACCTCGTAACGGCGGGAGGAGCCGGTGGCGAGCTGCAGACTGGCAGAGCCCTTGGGGCAGAGCCGCCCACGACTGACCGGGGAGTCCGGGTCACCTTCGATGTGGACGACCTTCTCGTCCTTGACGAAGACGTTCTGACCACACCCGACCGCGCAGTAGGGGCAGACCGACTTCGTGATCTTGTCGGCCTCGACCACCCGGGCACGGAGATGGGAGGAGGTCGAGGACTTGACGGCCTGTCCGCGGCCCAGTTTGTCGGACCCCCGCGCCTGGCGGAGCACGGGCCAGTCGTTGATCTTCATCAGACCTCCTCGGTGTGTGAGTACGGTTCCTCTTCGGCCCGGCCGGGGCGCTCGGCCTGACGGTCGCCAAGCCCGTCCCGTGCCTTGTCGAGCGGGGCGGCAGAGGCAGCAGCCGCCGTAACGGTGGCGGCGGCCTGCCCGGGAGCGTGCGGGTGAGACCTCGTGGGCGCATGCTGCTCCGCCCGGAGGATCCGCTCACCGATGGCCCGCCGGTCCTCCTCCGCCATGGAATCTCGAACCGCCAGGAGAACCTTGTCCTCGAAGGCCACGTGTCTGCGGAGCCTCTTCTCGAGCTCCTCGACCAGTTCGTCGAAGCGCTCCTGCGACGGCTCGGTCTTGCCGAGCGCGACGAGGCTGTCCTTTCCCTCCTGCTCCTGCTCGAGCGCCTGCTCCAGGATCTGGCCGCCCCCGGCTAAGAGGTCGCGCACCGCTGGCCAGAGGTGCTCCTGCTCGGCGGTCTCGTGCCGGGAGAGCTCGACGGTCATCATGTCGACGATCGACTTGCGTCGGGACTGGTGCACCTCGCTTCCGCCCTTGGTCACGCCGGGAATGGCCTTCAGCTGCTGCATCAGGGCGGTGACCGTGTCGTGCTGGCGGGTGAGCACGTCGCAGACGTCAGTGTCGTCGGTGTCTCCGGTCTGGCCTGGTTCCGCGCCCCTCGACCGCGCCGCCGAGACCATCTGAGGGTCACTCTCCGCTCGCCCACGGATCCACTCGTGCACCAGCGACTTCTGGATCGGGTCGCTGGTACGTGGCCGCTGATAGACGAGATGCTGAGTGCTCCCTCTCATGGCACCGGGTCTGCGCAGCGTCTCGTCCGGGGAGGACGTGTCGCTGCCGTCCGCGGGGAGGCCTGTGGCGATGAGGTAGGCCTGCCCGGGCGGGATGTGCAATCGGGCAGCGGCAGCGTCGTAGTCACAGTCGACACCGATCGCGTCTAGGACTTGTCTCTGGGTCGGCATGGGGGGTCTCTGCCTCGGTGGTTACGAGCGGCGGTTAGCTACCCAAATCGTCGGACGCCTACCCCGGGAACGGTTCTTGTCGCACACGGCGTCCCTCCGTGCACGGCGGCGAGCCGCTTTCGGTGTCGCCGATGTCGTCTCGGCTGGTCGGAAAGCCCCGGGTCGGTGAGGCGGAGACGGTGGGCGCCAGCGAGCTGGACCGCCACAGGTCCCGGGCCATGACTTGCCGCACCCGCCGTTGCCGCCCGGGGCCGGGGGCACCCCGGGGAGCCGGGCGCTCCGCCGACGGCATCGCTCTCCGAGCTGCTACTGCTTTGATTGCGCAATCACGCAATGATTGATATCATCGTCCACATGAGTTCGGAAGCCGCGACGTCATCGCCTGCTGAGGACGCCGCCTTCAGGTCGCATGCCGAGCTCTGCAAGGTCCTGACCGATCCGAAGCGCCTGCTTCTCATCGATGCGCTCAGGCATGCAGAGCGCTGCGTGGGCGACCTCGCCGAGCTGTTCGGCATGAGCCTGCCCAACGCCAGCCAGCACCTCTCCGTACTGCGACACGCAGGGCTGGTGGAGTCGCGCAGGGAGGGCACCACCGTCTACTACCGGCTGATCGAGCCGCGCATCGCCGACGCGTGCGACATCGTCCACCGGATCGTCACCGACCGCCGGCGCGGCGCCAGCCCCGCCGACGAAACCTCGCCAAACCGAGCAATGACCAAGGAGGTCCGTTGATGCCCGCTACCCAGACCCGGCATCGCGTGCTGGTCTTCACGACGCCCACCTGCCCGTGGTGCCAACGGGCAAAGGGTTACCTGCGCAGCCAGGGAGTGCCGTTCAGGGAGATCGACGTCTCGCGCGATCAGAAGGCGGCCGACGACCTGGTCCGTCGCACAGGCCGGATCGGCGTGCCGGTGATCGAGATCGACGGCCGACCTGTCGTCGGCTTCGACCAGACCCAGATCGACCGGCTGCTCGGACTGCGCAAGCGGGCTTGAGACCGAACGCCCCAAAACCAACCGATAAGGAGTAGTCAGCGATGACAGAACAGGTAGAACCACTCGGTGCACGCGTGCTGCTAAAGGTGCTGGAGGACGAGAGCGTCACCTCGAGCGGTCTCGTGATCCCCGACACTGCCAAGGAGAAGCCGCAGCGCGGCCTCGTGATCGCCGTGGGTGACGACGAGGAGCTGATCAAGGTCAAGCCCGGCGACCGGGTGCTCTTCCCCCGTTACGCGGGAACTGAGCTACGCCTCGGCGGAGCCGACCACCTCGTCATCGACGCCACGGACCTGCTCGCGGTGTTGCGGGACGCTGTCGCGACCGAAGCTGCGGCTTGACCGTATTCTGCGCCCACGGCGGGGAGCTGCTCCCGCCGTGGGCGCCGGCACGGCAGTCACCTCGCGACAGGAAGCAGCCGGCCGCGCTTTAGTCAGTTAGGCGGCGGCAGAGCAAGCCCGCTTCATCTCTCGGAACGCACTCCTCCCCGCCGGGCTCGCATGAGGTGATCGTGATCACCGCACCGGTTCGCTCACAGCAGACCGTGGCGGGACCCGCGGTTCTGACAGGCGGGCGGTCACTCACAGATAGGTGAGCGTGGCAGGGCCACTCGTGACTCGCCCGGTCGCCAAGCCGGCTGCATCGTGACCACAGCGGAGAGCCGTCGGCCCACGGCTGGCCCCCGGAGGACCTGACCCGGGCGCCACAGCGCACTGCGACCCACAGGACCCAAGGCCGCGACCGGCTCGATGCGGCTCGAGCTCTCTGGACCGATCAAGTCTCGGCTGGCGCCAAGACGAAGTCTCGTTCCAGCGAGTACCAGGTATCGCTCCATCCCTCGGGCGCTCCGGGCTCGTGAGGCCCATGGGCGAGGAAGTCGACGACGAGCGACGGCTTCACGCCGAAGACGGCATCGCTGCCGAGGTAGGGGCTCGTCCGGTCGAAGAGATGCGTCGCCACCGGGTGGCACCCAGTGGCTGAGACCACGAGGTGCAGATGGGCAGGTCGCCAGGGGTGGCGCCCGGTGGCCGCCAACATCCTCCCCACCGGACCGTCGTCCGGGATCGGGTAGTCGACCGGGCGGACCGCCCAGAACGAGAACGCTCCGTCTGACCCAGTCCGAAAGCGACCGCGCAGGTTCTCGAACGGCTGCTCGGGATCCTGAACGGCGTAGAGGCCGTTGGCGGCGTTCTGCCATACGTCGAGGACTGCCCCTGCGAGCGGTTGCCCGTCGATCCCGCGGACGTTCCCCGAGACGAACATGGGTTCCCCGCTCCCCTCCTGCTCAGCGATCGAGGAACCCATCGGGCGAAGCGGTGAGCCGTCGACGTGAAACGGGCCGAGCACGGTCGACTCCGTCACACCGGCCTGCAGGTGGCTCTGCAGGGCGTCGACGAGCATCGAGAGGCCGAGCGTGTCCGAGAGGAGGACGAACTCTTGGCGACGGTCACTGCAGCTGTGGCCGGTGTCGGTCAGGAAGGCGACGGCTGCCTCCCACTCGGCCTTCGTGAGGCCGACTTCGCAGGCGTAGGCATGCAGGTGCTCGACGAGCCGCTGGAGCAGGAAGCGCAGGCGGGCGTCCGGTGCCTCGTCGAAGCTCTTTCGCGCCGCTGCAGTGATGTCCTCGGGAGATGACGGGCGGCGTGCGTGCTCCACGGCCGCATGGTACGCGGGCACTGACTCCGACACCGGACGTCGTGTCGTCCCCCTCCCGCGCCGTGGAGTCAGGCGGGTGAGTGAGCCTTCGCCGCCACCGAGCCGGCGCAGGTTCGCCACGCCAGCGCCTCGAGTGGGTATGGCAGCTGGATGAGCGAGCCGCCCCGCCACCGGTCGGAGATGCACCGGACTGCGGCCACACGAGCTACCGGGGCACGGCGGGCTCGAGGGCACGGCCGCCGTCATGACGGGAGCTGACAGCGGCATCGGGCGAGCAGTCGCGATCGCCTTCGCCCGCGAAGGCGCCGATGTCCTCATCTCCTACCTCAGCGAGCACGGGAAGGCCGAGGAGACCGCTCGCCGCGTGCAAGACAGCGGCCGAAGGGCCGTCCTCGTCCGGGGAGACGTGTCCTCTCCCGAGCACTGCCAAAACATCGTGAAGAGGGCAGTCGAGGCGTTCGGCAAGGTGGACGTCCTGGTCAACAAGGCCGCCTTCCAGATGAGCCATGAGTCCCTCGAGAATGTCCCCGATGAGGAGTGGGACCACACGATCGCTACCACCTCTCGGCGATGTTCCACCTGTGCGAGGCGGTGCTTGCCCACAATGGGGCCAGGCTCCTCCATCCATCGGGAGCTCGTCGGTGAACTCCGACATGCCGAATCCGACGCTTGCCCCCTACTCGGCAACCGTGGCAGCGAGTCGCGAGCCTCGGCGCCAGTCTCGCTCAGCTGCTCGGCCCTCGCGGGAGCCGGGCCAACAGCGTCGCGCCTGTCCGATCTGGACCCCGCTCATCTCCACGACGATGCCCGAGGACAGCGTGGAGCAATTCGGCTCCAACACCGCGATCGGCCGCCCCGATCAGCGAGCTGGTGCCGGTCTAGGTCTTGCTGGCCTCCGGCGACGGAAGCTACCTCTCGGGAGGGCGCGTAGCCGCGACCGGAGGGCGCCCCATGCTCTGATTGCCCATCCGCCCGACGCACGACGCGGCGTTTCGAACAGCACCGGGCACGTACCGCCGGCGTAGGTCAGACCCGAAGCCTGACCGCGAGGGGTCGTTCTCCGCGCGCCGCCAGTCTGTTGGGCGCGGCGCTGGTCGGCCCAACACGTGACCGGCAGCCGCAGGTCAGTCGGCGACCTCGCCGCCGGACACGACGTCGCACCTCTGGCGTCGAGCAGGCACGGTGACGGGACGCCCAGCGCCATCCGCCGCCCCGCCCATGAGAGCGGTCGGACAGCAGACCGACCCCGAGGTCACCGACCTGGAACCATCCGCATCCTCCGGGCGCGACGTGACCAGGCGAGGGCGCGGGACCGATGCGTCGGCCCCTGGTCGAGCCCGCTCCGACGCGGGGGCCGCGCCGCTCGGATCTCAGCGACCCGAGCCCCGCGTGGTTCTGCTTCGATCTCGAGAGGAGCGGCTCTGCCGGGTGGCGCGCTCGTTCGACGTCGCGCGCCCACGCTTGCCGTACCCGCGGGCCTCTGGCTTCACCTTCACCCGGGGAGCACCCTCATGAACAGGGCGGATGGCAACACCGGCGGCGAGGGAAGAGAGGTCTGGCGAGGAGACGCCGCTCGAGAGACCGAGGCGCCGCTGGATCTGCTTGATCGCGGCAAGATGCTCGCTTCCCACCAAAGACACGACCGTCCCGTCAGCGCCTGCTCGGCCGGTACGGCCGGATCGGTGGACATAGTCGGTGCTGTCGGCGGCTGGATCGAAGTGTACGACGAGCGGCACGGCATCAACGTGGATCCCCCGCGCTGCGATGTCGGTGGCGACGAGCACGTCGAGCCGTCCGCTGCGAAACGCGGCCAGAGCCCTCTCGCGCTGGCTCTGACTGCGGTTGCCATGGATAGCTGCCGAGGCGAGACCTGAACGTGCCAGGCGGTCGGACAGCCGATCGGCACCGCGCTTGGTCCGGCAGAAGACGACGGCAGGCCCGCTGGCGCTGACCACCTTCGTCGTCACGGCCACGCGTTCATGGGACTCAACTCGCCAGAAGTGATGAGCCACGTCCCCTTGATCGGAGCCTGTTGGCACGACGTCGTGACGTACGGGGTCGTGCTGATAGTCACGGATCAGTTTGTCGACCGGCCCGTCCAACGTGGCCGAGAACAGAAGAGTCTGGCGCGTCCCACTGGTTCTGTCGACGAGGCGTCGCACCTCTGGGAGAAAGCCCATGTCAGCCATCCGGTCCGCTTCGTCGATCACCACCATGTCGACGTGAGACAGGCGGGCGTCGCCACGCCCGACGAGATCGGAGAGCCGTCCGGGGCACGCGACGAGCACGTCCACTCCGCTGCGGAGGGCGGTCACCTGCTTGCCGTATCCGACGCCGCCGTAGATCGATGTCACCCGGGCGCCGATGACCTTGGCCAAGGGCACCATCACCTCCTCGATCTGCGCGGCCAGCTCACGCGTGGGGACGAGGATGAGCGCGGTCGCATGGCGGCGACCCTGCCGCTCCGAGCGAGGCTTCGCGGCCAGCCGGGAGAGCACCGCCAACCCGAACGCCAGGGTCTTGCCAGAGCCGGTCGGTGCCTTGCCGCAGACATCGCGGCCCGCAAGGGAGTCCGGCAGAGTGACCGCCTGGATCGGGAAAGCGGAGAGGATCCCACGCTCCTCGAGCGCAGCCGTCAGTGTCGGTGGGATGCCGAGGTCGGAAAAGCGGGCGGGCGCGGACGCCAGGCCAGGGCTAGGGGTGCTCATGAGACTCCAGTCGGTCGAGGGGCGATGATGGCCGACTCGATATAGCGTCTCGTGGGCCTGGCCAGCACCGTTCTTGCCAGCCGCCGCTGGGAAGCACCCTGCGGTATCGCTGAGAGGATAGCGCCGATTCCGCCGCCGGGGTCACTGTGGCCGCTCACCGTTCGTCCACGGCAGCGAGTGCTACCTCCGCGGGGACCGCAACATACGCTGAGCCGGTGCCGAACAGCGACGAGCGGGCAGTCCCATGGCTCGAGCGGCTACCGCCGGCCGTCGCCTCTCGGGCTCTCCCCCTTGGGGCGCCCCGCTCCCGTGCGCCCGACGACCAGACCGCTTCGCCGCCACCTCGCCCGCCGCAGACGCGTGCCACGCTCAGCGCGGCGAGTGGCGTATCGGGCACAACCAACTGCCTGCCCTCATACGACCTGGCGCCGGGAGCCTCTCCGATGGACTCGGCGGTTCGTTCCACTCTCGGCAATAGGGACGAGCGGCACGAGAACGCGACGACGGCAGGCGCGCACATCCGGCGAGGATGTCCGGACCAGGAGGCGTAGGTCGTGAGCCGTGTGCCCGGTGCGTTCTCGAGACTGGCATTGCGGGGCGCCAAGGCAAAGGGCCTCGTCGCGTTGGCAGTTGCGGGGGCCGGAGCCGCAGCAATCGGGTCAAGCCTCTCGAGTGCTCCGCCGTCTCACCAACCTCATCGTCACCCCTACCACCTCGTGGCCGAGGCAGGCGGTTGCCGACCCGGGAATCCGTTGGCGAACGTGTACCACCCGTACCGGCTGAAGGTACGCGTAAGGTGCCTCACCGTCGTCGGCACCGTCGCCTACATCCGGCGGGAGGACGACGGTGATGTCCATGTCGCTCTCAGGTTGCTGCCCGGCGAGAACCACCTGCTGAACAGATACAACGACTCCGAGCAGTACCGCCACCTCGTTACCGAGATCGTGCCGGCTGACCAGCCGCACTGCCCTCCGGGCCGTCCCCCGAAGCCGGCTCGAGGGACGTACAACTACGGGGTCTGTACCGGAGCGGATATCCACACCCCACCGATGGGAGCGCTGGTGAGGGTGACGGGCCCGTACGTGCTCGATACTGACCATGGCTGGATGGAGATCCACCCCGTATGGCGAGTAGTCATCCTGCGCCGTTCTCCGCCGAACACGACGGCAATAAGCAGCTCGTCGACGACCACGACGACGGTGCCGCTCAGCTCCGCACCGACGACAGCGCTCGTCGGAGCATGGTGCAAGGTCTACTCGGTTCCTGCGAACGACAGCTACCCCGGGGACCTCGACATCCACGTGTCCTCAGACAAGCCCTATGCAACCGCGACAGCCCACTCGGCGACGGACACCTACAGTTACGAGACCAACGCGCAAGGGTCGGCGGTCGTCTACCTGTGGAATCAGCACGCCGGCGAGGCCGTCACCGTGACAGTCGGTTCGGCAAGCTGTCACACCACAGACCCGTAGCTACCGGGGCGCCGGACATCCCGAGGCAGGTGTGTTCATCATCGCCGATAGCTTGTCCTCATGTCTGAACTCCGCGACTACGTGAGCTGGCACAAAGCGTATGACGATCCCAACTCCGGGCTTTCATGGCGTCTTCGCGTGGTCCAGCAGTATCTCGCCGACGCGTTCGACCGGCATCATGGTGAGCTGCGGCTGCTGAGCTTGTGCTCGGGCGACGGGAGGGATCTCCTCGGCGTCCTCTCCGAACGCCCCGATGCCGAACGGGTGAGGGCAACGCTCATCGAGCTCCATCCGGGAATCGCCGCACGTGCCCGCGACGCCGCCGCTTCGGCCGGCCTGTCGGGGGTCGAGGTCAGGGTCGCCGACGCCGGCAACTCGGCGTCCTACGCGGGAGCAGTGCCTGCGGATGTCGTGATGTTGATCGGCATCTTCGGCAACATCAGCGACTCCGATATCGAGCAGACGGTCAGGGCGGCCCCGCAGCTGTGCCAGTCGGGTGCCACCCTTGTTTGGTCGCGCGGAAGAGACCGAGACGACCGTAACGACGCCATCAGAGCGTGGTTCCGTGACGCCGGCTTCGAAGAGCTCGATTATGCGACACGCGAGGTAGACAGCGGGCCCGCGCTCGGCGCGATGAGGTACCCCGGGGCGCCGCGAGAGCTCATCGCCGGAGAACAACTGTTCACCTTTCTGCGATGAGATGGCGTGGGCGGGCGGGAGACAACTTCCGCCACAGCCCAGCGTCGCTGCCCGCGCCCGCACCAGCACACGACTCCTGCCGACACGCTCACCGCCCTCATGCTCGCCCGCATGGAAACCTGGGCTGATGCGGTTGCCGGCTACGTGCAAGCCTCGACTGGGACGGCGCCGCGCTAGAAACTGGGCCGGTCGACGCCCGCTCGGCTGCGCACCACCTGTGCTCTTGGACATCGCGCACTCGGCGGTGCCGTGACCGTCCGACGCGACCATCTCTCTCTCGCCGTCGGCAGACGAGGCAATGTCCCGCTGCCCTCGAGAAACGGGCTCCTCGCGAATCAGGGTTGAGGCCGACGCCGTGATCTCGGTGACCATCCACCGCTGAGGCGGCCTCCGGCTCCCAAACTTCGGTTGTCCAACCAACTGAAGAGAGGAGCCGAAG
>JAKAQB010000024.1 GCA_021811865.1 Actinomycetes bacterium
TCCGATCTCTTGCGCCGCGCCTTCACTCAGTACTTCGTCGACCACGAGCACATGCTCGTGCCGTCGTCGGGGCTGATCCCGCGCCACCCGCGAGCCCCGCTGTTCACCAACGCGGGGATGAACCAGTTCATCCCGTACTTCCTCGGCGAGGAGATCCCCACCTTCCGCCGGGCGACGTCGGTGCAGCGCTGCGTGCGCATCCGGGGCAAGCACGACGACATCGAGAACGTGGGCCGCACGACCCGCCACGCGACGTTCTTCGAGATGCTCGGCAACTTCAGCTTCGGGGACTACTTCAAGGCGGATGCGATCCCCTTCGCCTGGGAGCTGCTCACCGAGCGCCTCGGCTTCGACGCCGACCGGCTGTGGATCACGGTCCACACCGACGACGACGAGGCGGCCGACATCTGGGCCGACGCCGTCGGCGTGGCGCGCCAGCGGATCCAGCGGATGGGCGACGACAACTTCTGGGAGATGGGCGACACCGGCCCGTGCGGGCCGTGCTCCGAGATCTACTTCGACCGCGGGCCGTCGTGGGGAGCGGGGGGCGGCCCGGCGGGCGGTGGGGGAGAGGAGCGCTTCAACGAGATCTGGAACCTCGTGTTCATGCAGTACGACCGCCAGCCGGACGGCACGCTCGTCGCGTTGCCCCGGCCGAGCATCGACACCGGCGCCGGCATGGAGCGGGTGCTCACCCTGCTCCAGGACGTCCCGTCGATCTGGGAGACCGACGTCATCCGCCCCGTGATCGCCGTGGCCGAGGGCCTCACCGGTCGTCGCTACGGCGACGACCCGGAAGTCGACGTCGCCCTGCGGATCCTCGCCGACCACGCCCGCTCCACGGCGTTCCTCGTCGCCGACGGGGTCTTCCCGAGCAACGAGGACCGTGGGTACGTGCTGCGCCGGCTGATCCGGCGTGCCGTGCGCTTCGCCTACCAGCTCGGCGTCGAGCGGGCGGTGACGCCTGCCCTGGTGCGCACCGTGGCCGACGTCATGGAGCAGGCCGCGCCCGAGCTGCGGCGCAGCGTCGACTACGTCGCCGGGGTCGTCGGCCGGGAGGAGGAGCGCTTCCGATCGACGCTGCGCTCGGGCCTGTCGATGCTCGAGGCGGAGCTGGCGGAGGAGAAGGCGACGCTCTCCGGGGAGGTGGCTTTCCGCCTGCACGACACCTTCGGGTTCCCCATCGAGCTGACCCGCGAGCTCGTCGCCGAGCGGGGGGGGGCCGTCGACGAGGACGCGTTCCGCCGCCACCTCGAGGAGCAGCAGGAGCGGTCGAGGCGAGGCGGGAAAGACGCCCCCCTCGTCGCCGCCGACCGCCTCGGAGCGTATCGGGCCCTCCTCGAGCAGGACGGGCCCACCGAGTTCATCGGCTACCACAACACAACGGGCACATCGCGGGTGCTGGCGGTCCTGGAGGTGGGCGACGGCGAGGTGGAGGTCATCTTGGACGCCACGCCGTTCTATGCCGAGGGGGGTGGGCAGGTCGGCGACACAGGCACCATAGAGACAGACACCGGGCGGGCCCGCGTCGTTGACACGACCCGGGCCCTGCCCGAGCTCGTCCGACACCGGGCGGTGGTCGAGGAAGGGCAGGTGCGGCCGGGCCAGGTGGCCACGGCGTCCATCGACGCCGGCCGCCGGGCTGCCATCCGCCGCAACCACACCGGCACCCACCTGCTGCACTGGGCGCTGCGCTCCGTGCTCGGCGAGCACGTGAAGCAGCAGGGCTCGCTGGTCGCGCCCGACCGGCTGCGCTTCGACTTCACCCACTACTCGCCCATGACCGACGAGGAGATCTCCGCCGTCGAGGACCTCGTCAACCAACAGGTCCTCCTCGACGAGGACGTCCTCGTGACCGAGATGAGCAGGTCGGACGCCGACGCGGCGGGCGCCATCGCCTTCTTCGACGACAAGTACGGCTCACGGGTCCGCGTGCTCCACGCCGGGTCCCGCTCCGTCGAGCTGTGCGGCGGCACCCACGTGGAGCGTCTCGGCCAGATCGGCCCGCTGGAGATCGTGAAGCAGGAGTCGATCGGGTCCAACCTGCGCCGCGTCGAGGCGACCACCGGCACCGCCACGCTCGGGCGCCTGCGCCGCCTCGAGCGCAGCCTCCGCCAGGCGGCGGACCTGCTGCGCGCCACGCCCGAGGAGGTGCCCACCGCCGTCGAGCGTCGCCTCGCCGAGCTGCGAGACGCCGAGGCGGCGCTGCGCTCGGCGCAGCAGGCGGCCCTGGCGGGAACAGCGCGCGAGCTGGCGGCGGCGGCGTCCGACGGGGTGGTCGTGGCACGCCGCGACGGCCTGCCCCAGGACCAGCTGCGCGAGCTGGCCAGCCAGGTGCGGGCCATCGACGGGGTGCGGGCCGTCGTGCTCGGCGGCTCGCCCGACGGCGTGAAGGTGGCGCTGGTCGCCCTCGTGGCGAGGGGCGGGCCGGTGAGCGCCCCCGAGCTGGTGGCGGGCGCCGCCGAGCTGGTGGGCGGCGGCGGTGGCGGCAAGAACCCCGAGCAGGCGATGGCCGGCGGCCGCGACCCCTCCCGCCTGGACGAGGCCCTGGCAGCCGTGCGGGCCCGGCTGGCCGGCACCGACCGGTGAGGTCGGCAACGGACACGATCGCCCGCAGCGGGCGTGTGATCGGCGTCGACCTCGGCGCCCGCCGCGTCGGCGTCGCCGTATGCGACGGCGCCCAGCGGGTCGCTACCCCCCTCACCGCGATCGACCGTACGGGCGACCCGCTCGCCCACCGCAGCACCCTGCGCCGGCTCGTGGAGGACTACGACGCCGTCGGGGTCGTCGTCGGGCTCCCACGCTCGCTGTCGGGCGAGCTCGGCGCCGCAGCGCAGGCGGCGCTCCGCGAGGTCGGCAGCCTCAGGCAGGCGCTGGCGGTGCCCGTCGACACCACCGACGAGCGGCTCACGACGGTGGCCGCCAGCGCCGGGCTGCGGGCGGCGGGGACACCCCGCCGGCGCCGGCGCGACGCCGTCGACGCCGCCGCCGCCGCCGTGGCGCTCCAGGGATGGATCGACGGGCGGCGGGGCGGGGACGGCAGGGACGTGGCAGGAGGGCGCAGCCGTGGCTGACGTCACCCGGACGCCCCGGTACGCCGACGGCGTCTACACCCCCCGGCGCCGCCATGCCCCGCCCAGCCCCGCCCGCCCCCGCCGGCGGGGGCGGCGGGGGCGGGGACATCGGGGACTGGTGGTGCTCGCCGCCGTGCTGGCGGCCCTGGTGGTGGCGGCCGGGGCCGCCTACGCCTGGGCGCGCGGGCAGATCGCGCCGGGCGGCAGGCGGGGACCGGCGGTGGCGGTCGTCATCCCCCGCGGGGCGTCCAGCGCCCAGATCGGCCGCATCCTGACGGCGGCCCACGTCATCCACGGCCCCGGCCTGTTCCGGTGGTACGTCGAGCTGGAAGGCCTCGGCCCCTTCTACGCCGGCACCTACCACCTGCCGACCAACGAGTCCTACGCGGGGGCCATCGGCGCCCTGGAGAAGCCGCCCCCGGTCCTCGTGGACAGGCTCGTCATCCCCGAGGGGTTCACCCTGCACCAGATAGCGGCCAGGGTCGCTGCCCTGCCGGGCCTGCACCTGAGCGCTGCGTCTTTCGTCGCCCTCTCCACCAGCGGATCGGTGCGCTCCCCGCTCGAGCCGCCCCACGTCGACAACCTGGAAGGGCTCCTGTTCCCCGCCACCTACCAGATCGCCCGGACGGACTCCGCCACGAGCATCATGGAGCTGCTGGTCCAGACCTTCACAGAGCGGGCCCAGGCGATGGGCCTCGCCCAGGCGGCGGCCAGGCTCAAGCTCGCCCCCTACCAGCTCGTCGAGGTGGCCTCCATCGTCCAGGGGGAGGCCAGGCTCACGAGCCAGTTCCCCGACGTCGCCAGCGTCATCTACAACCGGCTGCGGTCCGGGATGACGCTCGGTGACGACTCGACGCTGATCTACGCCCTACGTCAGGCAAACCCCGCTCTCGACCCGGCCAAGGTCAACCCGGAGCAGCCGAGCCCGTACAACACCCGCCTCCACAAGGGGCTCCCACCCACCCCGATCGGCAACGCCGGCCAGGCGGCGCTCGAAGCGGCGATGCACCCGCCCACGACCAACCTCTTGTACTTCGTCGATGTGTCCAAGTCCGGCCAGCTGGGCTTCTCGGCTACGCTGGCCGGCTTCGACGCCCTGGTCGCCCGCTGCCGCGCCAACGGGCTGTGCTGACGAGCCACCGGGAGTGACCGCCGGCCGCCACCGGCCCCTCTCGGCCGCCACCCGCGTCGCCGGGGTGATCGGCGACCCCGTCGCCCACTCGCTGTCGCCTGCCATCCACAACGCCGCCTTCGCCGCCGCCGGGCTCGACTGGCTGTACGTGGCCTTCGCCGTGGCCCCCGGCCGGGGCGGCGACGCCGTGCGCGCCGTGCGCACGCTCGGCCTCGGCGGCCTGTCCGTCACCACTCCCCACAAGGCCGCCGCCGCCGCCGCCGCCGACCGCCTCACGCCCGCCGCCTCGGCCCTCCACGCCGTCAACACCGTCGTCCCGGCCGGCGACGAGCTGCTCGGCGACAACACCGACGGCGCCGGCCTGCTCGACGCGCTGGCCGCCGACCCGGGCTGGGACCCGGCGGGGCGGACCGCCGTCGTGCTCGGCACGGGCGGTGCCGCCCGCGCCGTCGTGCTCGCCCTCGGAGGGGGTGGCGCCGCGGCCGTCGGCGTCGTCGGCCGGCGGCCCCAAGCCGCCGCCGCCTGCGCCGCCCTGGCCGGAGCGGCGGGGTCCGTCGTCGACGCCGGCGCCGCCGGGGGAGCCGACCTGGTCGTGGACGCCACAGGAGCCGCCATGCACGGCGACTCCCTGCCCTTCGACCTCGACCCGGGCGGCCTGCGAGCCGGTCAGCTGGTCGTGGACCTGGTCTACGCCCCCCCGCTCAGCCCGCTCCTGGCCGCCGCGGCAGGGAGGGGCGCCACCGGGCGCAACGGCCTCGGCATGCTCGTGCACCAAGCTGCCCACCAGTGGACCGCCTGGACGGGCCAGCCGGCGCCGATCGACGCCATGGCAGAGGCTGCCGGGCTGCGGCGCCCTCCTCGCCGACCGACCACATGATGGCCGCCCGCGGCAATTTTCCGGAGCGGCGGGGCTCAGAGCGGCGGCCGGCCGTGCCGATAGTGGAGCCAGTGCACCAGGATCGCCTCCCCACCGCCGCGCGCCCACCGTCGCCCCGGGCGGGGCCAGCCCGCCGCGTGCTGGCGCGGCCCTACGCCGGGGCCCGCCGGTGAGCCCCGACGCGCTCGCCGGCGCCGGCGGCGACCACCGGGTGGCGGTTGCCGAGCGTGGCGGGCTCGGCGCGGCGCTCGTGCAGCGGGGCCTCTTGAGCGACGGCCAGCTCAACGCCGCCCTCGCCACGCAGCGACCGGGCGGGTCGCTGGTCGACCTGCTGCTCGAGCATGGCATCGTCGAGGAGTCGGCGTTGATGTCCACCGTCGCCGACCAGGCTGGGCTGCAGCTGGTCGACCTGTCCAACCAGCCCATCGACGTCGCCTCCGCGCGGCTGGTCAGCCCCGCCATGGCAAAGCGGTACCGGTCGATCCCGATCGGCTGGGAGGGCGGGAGCCTGGTCGTCGCCACCGCCGACCCCACCAACGTGCTGGCCGTCGACGACTTCCGGACCGTCACCGGCGCCCAGATCCGCCTGGTGGTCGCCGCCCCCAGCTCCGTCACCGCCGCCATCGGCCACGCCTACCGCGCCGAGGACGAAGCGGAGCGGTCGGCGGCCGAGGCGGCGAGCTCGGCCGAGGCGCACCAGGACCTGGCTGCGGTCCGCGAGGTCGTCGAGGACGGGCCCATCGTCAAGCTCGTCAACCTCCTCATCGGCCAGGCGGTCGCCGACCGGGCGTCCGACATCCACGTCGAGCCAGGCGCCAAGGACCTGCGCATCCGCTTCCGCATCGACGGCGTCCTCCACGAGGTGATGCGCCCCCCGAGCAGCATCGCCAACGGGGTGATCAGCCGCATCAAGATCATGGCGTCGCTCAACATCGCCGAGCGCCGCCTCCCCCAGGACGGACGCATCAACACCCGCATCAGCGGCATGCCCGTCGACCTGCGGGTCGCCACCCTGCCGACCGTCTACGGCGAGAAGGTCGTCCTGCGGATCCTCGACAAGTCCACCGCCTTGCTGAAGCTGTCGGACCTCGGGTTCCTGCCCGAGAACATGGGCCGCTACGAGCGCTCCTACCGCAAGCCGTACGGGACGATCCTCGTCACGGGGCCGACCGGCTCGGGCAAGTCGACGACCCTGTACGCCACGCTCAACATCCTGAACGACGAGAGCAAGAACGTCATCACCGTCGAGGACCCAGTCGAGTACCAGCTCGAGGGCATCAACCAGGTGCAGGTCAACACCAAGGCGGGGCTCACCTTCGCCTCGGCGCTGCGGTCCATCCTGCGCTCCGACCCCGACATCGTCCTCCTCGGCGAGATCCGCGACAAGGAGACGGCCAGCATCGCCGTGGAAGCGGCCCTCACCGGCCACCTCGTCCTCTCGACGCTGCACACCAACGACGCGTCCAGCAGCCCCGGCCGGCTGATCGAGATGGGCGTCGAGCCCTTCCTCGTCGGCAGTGCCCTCGACTGCATCGTCGCCCAGCGCCTCGCCCGCAAGCTCTGCGAGCGGTGCCGGGAGCGCTACCCGCTGACCGGCGACGACTTCCGGCTGCTCGGCTGGGACTCCGAGCGCCACCCCCTCCCGGACGGCGAGATCCCCGTGTTCCGAGCGACCGGCTGCGGCGCGTGCGGGCGCACCGGGTACCGGGGCAGGTTCGCCGTCCACGAGGTCATGCCCGTCACCGAGGAGCTCGAGCGGGTGATCGTCGAGCACGGGCACGCCGAGGACATCTTGAAGACGGCTCTGTCGCAGGGGATGATGACCCTGCGCCAGGCGGGCCTCGCCGAGGTCGTGGCCGGCCAGACCTCCGTCGAGGAGATCCTCCGGGTCATCGCGTAGCCCACCCGCTCAGGAACCGGTGGGGACCTGCCGACAAGGAGGCATGATCTCTGCGTCGAGGCGTGCCGGCGAGTTCCTCGTCGAACGCAAGGTGCTTTCCCGCGACGACCTCGAAGAGGCCTTGAAGCGCGAGGAGGAGACGGGCGTCCCCGCCGCCCAGCAACTCGTCGCCGACGGCCTCATCCACCAGCGGGACCTCGTGGCGTTCGTCGCGGAGGAGGCGGGCCTGGGCTTCTGGGACCCCACCTCCGAGCCGGTGTCGACCCTCGTGCTGGCCATGCTCCCCCTCGAGCTGGCCCGCCGGCTGCGCTGCCTGGCCATCCGGGTGGAGGACACCAAGCTCGTTGTGGCGTTCGCCGACCTGCCGTCAGAGGAGATCCTCGACCAGGTCCACGACGAGACCCGGTGGGGGGTCACCCCCGTGCTCGCCGCCGGCGACGACCTCGAGCGGGCAATCACCCGGGTGTACCGGCTGCCGGCCGGTGAGGACGCCACTGTGGACGGCGGGCCGGCCGGCCCCGGCTACCCGCCCGTCGACGAGCTGCTCGCCGCCATGGTCCAACTGGGCGCCTCGGACCTCCACCTGTCCGCCGGGCGCCCCCCGAGCGTCCGCATCGACGGGACCATCCAGCCGCTGGAGGGCTACGACCCGCTGACCCCGTCCGACCTGCGGGACATGGTGTACGCCATCCTCCCCCAGCGCAGCCGCGAGCGCTTCGAGGCCGAGCTGGAGCTGGATGCGTCCCGGGCGGTCGTCGACGTCGGGCGGTTCCGCATGAACGTCTTCCAGCAGCGCGACGCGGTCGGCGCCGTCTTCCGCGCCATCCCGTTCGTGGTGACGCCCCTCGACACGCTCGGGCTGCCGCCGGCGGTCCGGTCCTTCGCCGACTTCCCCCGCGGCCTCGTGCTCGTGACCGGCCCGACCGGATCCGGGAAGTCCACGACGCTCGCCTCGCTGATAGACGTCATCAACTCCAGCCGTTCGGCCCACATCGTGACCGTGGAGGATCCCATCGAGTTCCTGCACCACCACAAGCGCTGCGTCGTCAACCAGCGCGAGGTGGGCTCCGACACCAAGTCCTTCGCCAACGCGCTGCGCCACGTGCTGCGCCAGGACCCCGACATCATCCTCGTCGGCGAGATGCGCGACCTCGAGACCATCTCGACGGCCCTGACCGCAGCCGAGACCGGCCACCTCGTCTTCGCCACCCTGCACACCCAGGACGCCCCGCAGTCGATCGACCGCGTCATCGACGTGTTCCCGTCCCACCAGCAGCAGCAGATCAGGGTCCAGCTGGCCTCCGCCCTGCGGGCCGTCGTGACCCAGACGCTCGTCCCCAAGCTCAACGGCCGCGGGCGCGCCGTCGCCGCCGAGGTGCTCGTGTGCGTGCCGGCGGTCCAGAACCTGATCCGCGAGGCCAAGACCCACCAGATCTACAGCGCCATGCAGGCCGGCGGGAAGCACGGCATGCAGACGATGGACCAGTCCCTCGCCGCGCTCGTCCGTGCCGGGGTCATCTCCCTCGAGGCCGCCGTCGAGCGCTGCGCCGTCGAGGCCGACCTCCGCCGCCTCGTCACCGCCACCGCCGCCGCCTGACCGAGGGAGCCACGATGCCCACCACCTACGCCTACAAGGTCCGCGACCGCGACGGCAAGCTCGTCTCCGGGAACCTCGACGGGGACAGCAAGGCCCTCGTCGCCAGCAAGCTCGCCGACATGGGCTACACACCCATCTCGGTGGACCCCAAGGCCAGGGTGAACCTCAGGATGGACCTCACCATCCCCGGCCTCGGCCAGAAGGTGAAGCTCAAGGAGCTGGCGACCTTCAGCCGGCAGTTCGCCACCATGATCGACTCGGGCCTGACGCTCCTGCGAGCCCTCGGCATCCTGGCGGCACAGACCAAGAACAGGGCCTTCTGCGCCACGCTCGACTCGGTCCGCCAGGACGTGGAGCGGGGGTCGTCGCTGTCCGACGCGCTGGCCGAGCACCCCAAGACCTTCAACCACCTCTACCTCGCGATGATCCGCTCCGGCGAGATCGGGGGCAACCTGGACCGCTCCCTGCTGTCGCTGGCGGACGCGCTCGAGAAGCAGGCCGAGCTGCAGCGCAAGATCAAGTCGGCCATGGCCTACCCCGTCGTCGTGCTCTGCCTGGTCCTCGGCATCTGCGCGGCGATGCTGCTGTTCATCGTCCCGACCTTCTCCAAGGTGTTCAAGTCGCTGAACGCACCGCTGCCCAAGCCGACCCTCATCCTCATGGCCGTGTCGCACGTCTGCGTGCACTACTTCCCCTTCGTCCTGCTGGCCGCGGTCATCGGCTTCTTCGCCTTCCGCAGGTGGAAGCGGACACCCAAGGGCCGCTCCACGTGGTCGGCGATCGTGCTGCGCGTCCCCGTCTTCGGCCTGCTGACGCTCAAGACCGCCCTGGCGCGGGCCACCGGCACGCTGGGGACCCTCATGCGCTCGGGCGTCCCGGTCCTCCAGGCCCTCGAGATCACCACCGAGAGCGTGAGCAGCCCCGCCCTCGAGCGGGCCCTCACCGCCGCCCAGGACCACATCAAGCGGGGCGAGCCGATGTCGATGGCCCTCGGCGACCACCCGATCATCCCGGCGATGGTGACCCAGATGATCTCCGTCGGCGAGGAGAGCGGTGCCCTAGACGACATGCTGGCAAAGATCGCCACCTTCTACGAGCAGGAGGTGGAGGCCATGGTCGACGCGCTGGCGTCCCTGCTCGAGCCGGTCATGATCGTCATCCTCGGCGGCCTCGTGGGCAGCATGATCATCGCCTTGTACCTGCCGATGTTCAGCATCGACAAGGTCGTCGAGAACTCCAACGGCCAGGCTTGAGCCGGCACAGCCTGAGCCGGCACGGCTCGAGCCGGCACGGCGGGCGGCGCGCGCAATCTCAGAATCCGTTCAGGTGGGGGCGGCCGGCGACGATCACCCCCGTAGCGGGGTCCTCCCGCTCCACCATTGGAATAACAGCGAAAGGCAACGCATGCGCAAGCTGCTCAACCGCAGTGAGGACCGGGAGACCGGCTTCACCCTGATCGAGCTCATGGTCGTGGTGCTGATCATGGGCATCCTGATGGCCATCGCCATCCCGACGTTCCTGGCCACCCAGAACGGCGCCAACGACGCGGCCATAAAGTCCGACCTGACCAACGGCGTCATCAACCTGAAGTCGTACTACGCCGACAGCGCCTCATGGCCGGCCGCGACGACCGCGGCGCTCAACGGCCTCGACAGCTCCCTCACCTGGAACGCAGAGACGTCGTCGACCGCACCGGCGGCGGGGGCGACCGCCAACACGGTGGACGTCTACACGACGGGCTCGACCGCCTACATCTACGGGTGCTCCAAGTCCGGCGCCTGCTACTACATCAAGGACGTCGAAGGAGCTGGCGGAGGGGAGTTCTACTCCTCCAGCGGCGCTTCTGTCACATCGCCACCAGCTCCGGCCTCGATCACCACCGCCAACTGGAGTACCAGCGAGACGACACCTGCCGTCTCCGGGCAGACCTCCGGGGCCGGCTGGGGCTACTAGCCCTCCCGTTCCACCCACAGCACGCACCTCGGCTCCCGGCCCCCGGCCGGGAGCCGGGTCGCGCCCGGGCGCGCCTGCGGCCCCGCAAGAAAGGCCGGCGATGCGCATAAGGCGAGGGGCTCTGCCGCCGATACCGAGTACGTGGCAAGCATGAGCGCAGCGTCGGACAGCCAGCCCCGGGCGAGAGCGTCACGAAGCGTCGGCCTCGACATCGGGTCGTCCGCCGTGCGCGCGGTGGAGCTCCGCCTGCACGGAGGCGGGTGGCGGCTCGACCGCTTCGGCCAGGTCGGCCTCCCGCCCGGCTCGGTCGTCGACGGGGAGGTCAGGGACGAGCAGGCCGTCAGCGCCGCCATACGCCGGCTGTGGAGCGACGCGGGCTTCACGACCCGCCACGTCGTCGTCGGGGCGTCCGGCAGCCGGGTGCTGGTGCGCCAGGCCGAGGCGCCGGACGTCCCGCGGGGCGAGGTCCGATCGTCCCTCGAGTTCCGGATCCAGGACCTCGTCCCACTCCCGGCCGACAACGTCGAGTTCGACTTCGGCCCGCTCGGCCCTACGGCCGCCGGCAGTGGCTCCCGCACGATCATGCTGGCCGCGATCCACGGCGACGTCGTCCGGGCCCAGCTGGCGGCGGTCACGGCCGCCGGCCTCTCCGCCAACGTCGTCGACGCCGTGCCCCTCGCCCTGCTGCGGGCAGCGGGGCCGAGCCGCTCACCGGGCGGGACGGCCGAGGCGATCGTGTCGATCGGCGCCGATCTCACGGTCGTCGCCATCCGCCAGGACGACGTCCCGGCGTTCATCCGGGTGATCGCCCGCGGCGGCGCCGACGTGACGCGCGTCCTCGCCGAGAGCACCACCCACCAGCTGGCCCTTGCCGAGTCGACCAAGCGCTCCGCCGGCGACGGGTGGAACGATCCGGTCGGCCGTGCGGCGACGGCGGCCGAGGTCGGAAGGCTGATCACCGAGGTCCGGGACACCGTCGACTTCTACGCCTCGCGCCCCGAGGGCTCGGGGCCGATCACCGCTGTGCTCGTGACCGGCGGCGGGTCCCGCACGCCCGGCCTCGTCGCCGAGCTCTCCAGCGCGCTGGGACTGCCCGTGAACCGGATCGAGCCGGTCGGCCCGGCCGACCTGGAGGCGGTGGGCATCCCTGCCGAGCTCACGGATCTCGCCGGGGAGGCGTCGCTGACAGCGCTCGGCCTCGCCCTGTGGCCGCAGGCGGCGCCCTACAGCCGGCTCAACCTCCTCCCCCGTTGGGTCCACCGCGACCGCCGGGCCCGGCGCAACCGCAGGCTTGCCTTCGCCGGCGCGGCGGGAGTCGTCGTCGTGCTCGGCGCCCTGGGTGGCAGCCGGTACCTCCAGGTCCGCCACGCGCAATCAGCTCTGGCAGCCGACAACCGGGAGGTCCAGCGGCTGCAGGCCCAGGCCGCGTCGTTCGTACAGGTCACCAGGCTCAGGGGACAGGTCGCCTCAGCGCGCCAGGTCGTAGCCGGGGCGCTCACCGGGGACGTCGACTGGGTGAAGCTCCTGGACGAGATCGCCGCCCGCCAGCCGGCCGGTGTCGTGCTCAGCACCTTCAACGGCCAGGCCAATGCCGTCGGTCAGGCCGTTGCGCCACAACCGGGGGCCGGCACCCCGACCACACCGTCGGTGGGGACCCTCAACCTCAGCGCAACCTACAACCGGGACCTCGTGCAGGTGTCGCAGTGGGTCGTCGCCATCGAGGGCATCCCCGGCCTCGAGGACACCTGGGTGAGCAGCATCCAGCAGTCGACCGGCTCGGGCCCAGCCGCGGCCTCGTCGTTCTCCGCCACCGCCAACCTCGGCCCCGCCGCCCTCAGCAATCGATCGAAGCTCCTTCCAGGAGGCCAGCCGTGACCCGCAAGCTCGCCGCCGTCGCCGGCGCCGCCGCCCTCCTCGTCGTCGCCGCGTGGTTCTTCTTCCTCTGGAAGCCCCAGACCGCCAAGCTCCATGCCATCCGCACGAAGGAGCACACGCAGCAGGCGCAGATCGGCCTCCTGCACGCCAGCCTCGCCTCCCTCCAGCAGCAGAGGCGCAACGAGGGCGTCGAGAA
Organism: Actinomycetes bacterium; assembly: GCA_021811865.1. Next base: position 12,605 of record JAKAQB010000024.1, read on the forward strand.
GGCGGCGCTCGGTGCGCTGACCGCCCTCGTCCCGAGCTCGCCCGACCTGAGCGCAGCGCTGCGGGAGCTGAGCTCGGCGGCGGCGTCGAGCCATGTGAAGCTGACCTCGGTGTCGCCCAGTCCGCCGGCGAGCTACGCAGGGACCACGGGGACGCCGGCGCCTGCCGGCGCCCAGCCGCTGCCCCTCACGATGGCGGCGTCGGGCACCTATGCGCAGTTGAAGGCGTTCGTCGTGGACCTGGACCGACTCCCGCGCCTGTTCGTCATCCAGACGATCCAGATCTCGGGTGGCTCGGCCAAGCCGAGCGCGCAGCCGCTCCAGCTCACCCTCAGCGCCGACATGTTCTACCAGCCGGCCGGCTGAGCCTGCCCGCCGGATGGGTGAGGCCTGCTGGCCGCTTGGGTCGGCGGGCTGCTGAGGCCGCCGGCGCCGGCGCTACGATCCCGGGGTGCTGCGCTTCCTCACCGCGGGTGAGTCCCACGGCCGGGGCCTCGTCGTCATCGTGGAAGGCCTGCCCGCCGGTCTCGCCGTCACCGAGGCGCTGATCGCAGGCGAGCTTGCCCGCCGGCGGCTCGGCTACGGCCGCGGGCCTCGGATGCGCTTCGAGGAGGATCGCCTGACGCTGCTCGGCGGGATACGCCACGGCCGCACCCTCGGCTCTCCCGTGGCCGTCGAGATCGCCAACACCGAGTGGCCCAAGTGGGAGCGGGAGATGTCCCCCGCCCCGGGGCGGACCGACAAGCCCCTCACCAAGCCCCGCCCCGGTCACGCCGACTTGGTGGGGATGCAGAAGTACGGCTTCGACGACGCCCGCGACGTGCTGGAGCGGGCGTCGGCAAGGGAGACGGCCGCGAGGGTGGCGGCCGGCGCTCTCGCCAAGAGCCTGCTCGCAGAGCTCGGAGTCGACGTCGTCAGCCACGTGGTCGCCATGGGCCCGGTCACGGCCAAGGCGGGGCGCCGCCCCGGTCCCGAGGACCTGGGCGCCGTCGACGCATCTGAGGTGCGTTGCTTGGACCCGGAGGCCGAGGCGGCGATGATCGCCGAGATCAAGGCCGCCGCCAAGGTCGGCGACTCGCTGGGCGGGGTGGTGGAGGTGATCGCCTACGGGGTCCCGGTGGGCCTCGGCAGCCACGTCCACTGGGACCGCAAGCTCGACGGCCTCCTCGGCCAGGCCATGCTCAGCATCCAGGCGGTGAAGGGTGTCGAGATCGGCGCCGGCTTCGACGTCGCCCGCCGCCGCGGCTCGGAGGCGCAGGACCCCATAACGTGGGACCCCGCCACGGGCTACGGGCGGGAGTCCAACCGCAGCGGCGGGCTGGAGGGCGGCATGACGACGGGAGAGCCGCTCGTCGCTCGGGTTGCCATGAAGCCCCTCTCCACGCTCAACCGCCCCGTGTCGAAGACCGTCGACACCGTCACCAAGGAGGAGGCGGTGTCGTTCAAGGAACGCACGGACGTGACCGCCGTGCCGGCGATGGGCGTCGTGGCGGAGACGATGATGGGGCTCGTCCTGGCTGGCGAGGTGCTGCGCAAGTTCGGCGGTGACTCCGTCGCCGAGCTCCGCCGCAACCACGACGCGTACGCCGCCTCGATCGACTCCCGCCCGCCCGCCGGGAGCTGAAGGGTGGCGGCGAGGGCAGCGGGCAGCAGCGGCGACCACGTCCTGCTGATCGGGATGATGGGCGCCGGCAAGACGACCGTCGGGCACCTCCTTGCCCAACGGCTCGGAGCCGCCTACCTGGACAGCGACGCCGAAGTCCAGCGGCGAACCGGACGGACCGTCCCGGAGATCTGGCACGCCGGCGGCGAGGGGGCGTTCCGCGCGGAGGAGTCGAGAGCTCTCGCAGGTGCGCTTGCACGACCGGGACCGACGGTGGTCAGCGTCGCCGGTGGAGCGGTGCTCGACCCCGCCAACCGTGACCTCATCGGCCACGGCGGGACCGTGGTCTGGTTGCGGGCACGACCCGAGACCCTCGCCGCCCGGGTCGGGTCGGGCGATGGCCGCCCCCTGCTGGAAGGCGACTCGGCCAGGAACCTCCGGCGGTTGGACGCCGAGCGCCGCCCGCTCTACGCCCAGCTCGCCGAGGTCACCGTCGACGTCGACGAGCTGACGCCGGACGCCATCGCCGACCGCATCCTCACCGCCACGGGCCGGGCCCGACGGTGAAGGAGATCACCGTCCGGGCCCCGGGGGGCGCCTACCCGGTGCTCGTCGGCGCCGGCGCCCGCCACCGCCTGGCGGAGGTCCTGCCCGCCGGCGCCCGCCGGGCAGCCGTCCTCACCCAGCGGTCCATCCCCTGGGCCGTCGACGCCGGCATCGACCAGGAGGTGTTCACCCTCGAGGAGGGGGAGCAGGCAAAGGATCTCGGGTCCGTCGAGAGGCTCTGCCGCGCCTTCTCCCGGTGGGGTCTGACCCGGGCGGATGTGGTCGTCGGTGTCGGCGGGGGCATGGTGACCGACGTCGCTGGTTTCGCCGCCGCGGTCTACCATCGCGGCGTCGCCGTGGTGCACGTGCCCACGACGCTCCTCGGCCAGGTGGACGCCGCCATCGGCGGCAAGACCGGAGTCAACCTTCCCGAGGGCAAGAACCTCGTCGGAGCGTTCTGGCAGCCGGCGGCGGTCCTCTGCGACGTCGAGACCCTCGAGACGCTGCCGCCCCGCGAGTACCGCAGCGGGCTGGGAGAGATGGCCAAGTACGCCTTCCTCGGGGTGGGGGGCCTCCGCGACCTCCCTCTCGACGAGGCGGTTGCCGCCTGCGTGACGTGCAAGGCGGGGTATGTCGCCGCCGACGAGCGCGAGGCGGGACGCCGGGCGCTGCTCAACTACGGCCACACGCTCGCCCACGCCCTGGAGACCGTCGGCGGCTACGACCTCCGCCACGGCGAGGCGGTCGCCCTCGGGCTTCGATTCGCAGCCCGCCTCGCCCGCCGCCTCGGCCGCCTCGACGACGCGGGCGTGGCCGGCCACGACGCCCTGCTCGACGGCTACGACCTGCCACGCCGGCTACCGGCGGGCCCCGACGACGAGGCGCTCCTGATCGCCATGTCGAGGGACAAGAAGGCGGTGACCGGCCTCACCTTCGTCCTCGACGGCCGGCGAGGGCTCGAGGTGGTGGGTGACGTCTCGCCGGCGGCCGTCGCCGCCACGTTGGAGGAGCTGCGGCGGTGACGAGGACGATCCTCCTGCTCTCGGGGCCCAACCTCGACCTGCTCGGCCAGCGCGAGCCCGAGATCTACGGGACAGCTGCCCTCGAGGACCACCGGCGGGTGGCGGAGGAGGCCGCCAACCGGCACGGCTACCGCCTGGAGCACCGCCAGTCCAACCACGAGGGCGACCTGGTCGACGCCGTGCACGCCGCCGGCGGGCAGGTCGCCGGCATCGTGATCAACCCCGGTGCGCTCACCCACTACGCCTGGTCGCTGCACGACGCCCTGGCCGCCTTCGACGGCCCGGTCGTGGAGCTGCACCTGTCCAACCCGCAGCGCCGTGAGCCCTGGCGGCACCGATCCGTCGTCTCCCCGGTGGCGACCGGGCTGGTGGCCGGCTTCGGCGGTGACGGCTACCGGCTGGCGATCGAGGCGCTGGCCGGCCTTTTGCGACCCCACTGAGCCGGCGGGCGGCGCGAAGTGGGGGTGGTGATCGGCTCGCGCCCGGAGAGAGGCGGCTGCCTGCGACGATCCGGAAGGACCGGCAAGCTCGGCAATGGGGCGTCGACGGTGCGTTGTTTGGGCAGTTGACCGCGATAATCGCGGAGAACTGCCCAAACAACGAGGTGGAAGTGCCTTCGGTTACGCTGACCGGCCGGCGCGGACGGGTCCCGGGGGCGACCGGCCCCCACCCAGGGGTCGTCCGGCCCTACGGGCGGGGCCGCGGCCGGCGACAGCATGAGCATGCGGCCCGAAGGGCCGGCCGACCCTAGATCCGGAGGTCATCGTGAGCCAGTGTCACGACCCCTACGAGCTGACCGACCTGCGCACGACCGGACCCTCCCGCCCCAAGGAGGTGCACGGGACCCAGTGCCACAACCCCGCCCCCATCGCTTCGCAGGCTCCCTTCGCAAAGCGGGTGACCTCGGCCGAGGCGGTGCTTGGCGAGCAACGCCACGGCTGCCGGATGGTCACCGAGCCGCGGAGCGGCCGGCGGGTGCTCCGCGTCATCGGTCACCTCGACTGGGCCACACGAGGCCGGTTCACCGACACCGTGCGCGACCTCGGTCCCGGCGACCTGGTCATCGACCTCGAGGAGGCGACTCTGGACTCGGCGGGCAGCGGCGCCGTCCTCTGGTGCGTGGCCCGGGCGACCCCCCGGGGCCAGCGGATCGCCGTCGTCACCCCCGATCCCCTCCAGTACGAGGTGTTCGTCTCCACCGGCCTGACCGGCGTGGTGCCCGTGGTCGGCTCCGCGCCCGAGGCCGTGCGCTGGTTCGCCGATCACCCCGCCGCTCCCGTGGCGGCCGGCTGAACGCCGGCCATGGGGTGCTCGACGTGGTGGCCCCTTTTCGACGCCGCCGGCGCGAGGCCCGCGGCAGGCTGGTCACGAGAGAAAGGGACCTGCCATGCAAGCCAAACCCGGCGATCGTCTCGCCGTCTCCTCCCAGCGCGCCGGCGAGCCCGAGCGTGACGCCAAGGCGGCCGTCATCCGCCGCTTCGGCGAGCCGCTGGAACTGACCGACGTTCCCATCCCCACGCCCGGGCACCACCAGGTCGTGATCCGGGTCGAAGCCTGCGGGTTGTGCCATACCGACCTGGCCGTCGCCGCCGGCTCCTGGCCGGTCAAGCCGATCCTGCCCCGGGTACCCGGCCATGAGGTGGTCGGCCGCATCGCCATCGTCGGCGCCGACGTCCACCACGTCCGAAAGGGCGAACGCGTCGCGCTCGGGTGGCTCGGGTCCACCTGCGGGCGATGCCGGGCCTGCCTGTCGGGCCACGAGGTCCTCTGCGAGAAGCGCCGGTACACGGGTTACGACGTCGACGGCGGCTTCGCCGAGTACGTGCGGGCCTCGGCCGATTTCGTCGTGCCCGTCCCGAGTGGCGTCGACCCCCTCGATGCCGCCTCCCTCACCTGCGCGGGCGCGTCCGCGTACCGGGCCGTGAAGATCGCGGGCGCGGGCGTCACCGACCTCGTCGCCGTGTTCGGGATAGGAGGCGTCGGGCACTGCGCCGTCCAGTACGCCCGAGCGACCGGGGCCTCGGTGGTGGCCGTCGACATTGTGGAGGAAAAGCTGGCGATGGCCCGCGAGCTCGGCGCCCAGCGGGCGGTGAACGCGGCGACCGAGAACCCCGCGTCGATCATGTCCCGCATGGGCGGGGCGACCTGTGCCCTCGTCACCACCGATGCACCCGAGGCGATGGTCCAGGCGCTCGACTCCCTGCGGCCCGGGGGACGGTTGGTGCTCGTCGCCATCCCCTCGGGGGTCGCACTGCAGCTCCCGGTCCACCGCGTCGTCCGGGAGGGCATAGACGTGATCGGATCGCCGGGCCCGGCGCGCGTCGACATCGCCGACGTGTTCAGCCTCCACCAGGCCCGCCGCACCAGGGTCGTCCACCAGGCTCGCTCGCTCCGTCAGGTCAACGAGGCCATGGCCGAGCTGGCCGAGGACAAGGTGCCGGCTCAGCTGGTCTTCGAGTTCCGCTGAGCGCCGGCAGCGGGCGAGGGCATCGGGGGGCTGTCGGCACCGGCAAGTGGGCTAATGTCCCTGCTTGCCGCACTTCGCGCCCCCCGCGAACCGCCCAAACACGTCCGACGAGCCGCTATCAAAGCGGCGGGTCGCACCCCTAGCGCCTACACGCGGCGGGCAAACGCCCTGCTCGGAGGGGTTGGGCAGCGCCCGTCGCCCAGATGGGACGGTGCCCGTGGTAGCCACGTGGTAGCCACCTGCGCTCCTGGCGGCCGACGGGTCGTCAGGCAGGCACACACAGACGGCCGTGGACATCTCACCGCACGCCCCCAATGCCGCCCTCATGGTCGGGGCGGTCGCCGGCCCAGACGACGCTCGACTGGTCGACGGCCATGTCGGGAGGGTTCGCAACGGCGACGTTCCTCACCTGTTCACCGAGCACCAGATCCCCGACCTGGCGCCCCTGGACGATCCGGCCGCTTGAAGACGGCGAGTGCCTCGTCGAGGCGAATAGACATTCGCCCACCCTGGTCACCTTCAACGTCTCGGAACCCGAACCGGGCGTAGAAGTTTCGTGCCGCGACGTCGATGGGGTCCACGGCGATGAAGCGGGCAGCCGCATGGTCTCCGGCCACGGCTGCGCTTCTGATCGCATCGAGCATGAGGTCCCGTCCGAAGCCCTGGCTGTGCCGGTCAGCGCGGACGGCCAGCCGGGCGAGGAGGACCATGCTGATCTCGTAGGAGGGCAGTCCGCGGCCGTACCGCTTTGGAAGCGAGGTGGTGGCCACGCCGCCCATCGTCAAGGAGTAGTAGCCGATCACCTCGTCAGCGTCATCGACGAGCACGAATGTACGTGAGAGGTTTCGGTCCTGGTTCTGGATGGCGTGGTTGCGGAGCCAATCGTCGAGGGTCTTGTTGCCACACGAGAAGCCGTCGAGCCTGTGGGCGGCGCTGAGGCGCTCGACCTTCACGACTAAGAGTGCTCGAGCGGACGGGCCTTGTGGGCTTGCTCCAACAGACGCTCCGGACGCGAGATCGGAGCGTCAAGGGTGCGGAGGAACCGCTGGTAGTCGGCCTCGTTCAAGGTGATGGTTCGATGATCCCTGACGACCTGCTCCGCCTCCGGGAGGGCGCGGTCGAGCAGGAACTCGCTGACCGAGACACCGGACAGGCCGGCGGCTTCGACCAGCAGATCCTCGTCAGAGCGGGACAGGCGAACCTCTCGTCGTTGATCCTTCAGTGCCATCGTAGCCTCCTCTGTACGGACGATTGTACGTGCAGAGCGCCCGGATGACAAGGACGTCTGATGCCGGGACGTGCTGGCCACCCTGGCCAGCATCCTGGGCCCGTACGACGACCCGAAGGTGGCGGCCACCACAGACGAGTCCGAGCTCGACCCCGAGACCCTCATCGAGATCGGCGGCACCCTGTTCGTCATCTCGGGGCCGGGCTCTCAGCGATTGGCGCCCCTTTGCGCGTGGTTGCTCGATGAGATCTTTTCGTGGATCGCTGAGCACACCATGAGCCACGGACCCCTCGAGCCGCGACTGCTCTGCGCCCTGGACGAGGTGGCCAACATCCCGCCGATCGGTAATCTGGGATCTCCTGTCCACGGTCGCCGGAAAAGGCGTCACCCTGGTCACCGCATGGCAATCACTCGGGCAGATGAAGGGTTTTGGGGACAACCTGACACCACGAGAATGGATCGACGGGGCCGAGGGGGAGTGGGTCACTGACACCCCCTGAGCGATGACCCCGAGGTCGGCGCGCTCGCGGACGACGCCTACCGTCGTCTCGAAGTCGAGCATGAGATCGTCGCCAGCCTCGGCGAGCTGCGCCGCGCTGCCGGTCTGAACCAGAGCCAGGTAGCCGAACGGTGGGGGCACGGCCAGCCCCACGTCTCCAAGGTCGAGCGGGAGCCGGCCACGGTGGAGCTTGCCACCCTGGCCGGCTACGTCAAGGCTCTTGGCGGGCGTCTCACAATCACCGTCGAGGTGGGAAACCACGTCTACCACGACGACCTTGTCGTCGGCCCCTAACCGACCCGGGGGAGCCGGCGAGCCTGCCGCCGTGGTAGCCACGTGGTAGCCACCTGCGCTCCGGCATGTCGTTGGGCGATGTGGCTGCTGGCGTTCTGCGGCGGCCAAGTCTGTGAGGTCGGACGCCGGCAGCCTCAGGCGACGGGCTCGAAGTGGAGCGCAAGCCGGAGCGCCCTCGCCACCTTGACGACGGTCGCGAAGCTCGGATTGCCGCCGGTGGAGAGCGCCTTGTAGAGCCCCTCGCGACTCATTCCGGTCCGGCGAGCCAGCTCGCTCAGGTTGCCCGAACGAGCAAGCGTGCCGAGCGCCTGGGCGATGAGTGCGGGATCGTCGCTCTCCTCGAGAACCGCCTCGAGGTAGGCGGCGGCAGCCTCGATGTCCGGGAGGTACTCGGCGCCGTCGTACGGGCCGAACGATTCACTGGGATGGTCTCTCACGGTTGCTCCTCCATTCGTTGGCGATCCGATGCGCTCGGACAATGTCCCGGCTCTGGCTCGACTTGTCCCCACCGCAGAGCAGGATCAGCTGCGAGGCGTCTTGTAGGTGGTAGACCCGGTAGCCGGGTCCGTGGTCGATTCGCAACTCGGAGAGCGCGCCGCCGACCGGCCTGGCGTCCCCTCGATTCCCCAAAGCGAGACGATCGATACGCACCAGCACTCGGGCAGCGGCCCTACGATCGTCGAGCCCGCGTAACCAGCGGTCAAAGGTTGCGCTCCCGATGACCTCGACCACCTGTCAACTCTAGTTCACACTGCGGCCCGTAGCAAGCAGACGCAGTGGCCCCGTCAGCGCGCCAAGGTCCAGTCGGTCGAGTCGCACGGCGGGGGGCAGCAGTGGCAACGCGCGACGCGGGCTCTCCGGCCGAGTGTGCGACGGCGAGTGCCCGATCCGCCCGGGACGACGCGTGACCCGGCGGACGGCGTGGCCGCGGGCGACGCGCGGTGGGTCGGGATCGGTGCTGCTCGGGGAAAGGCCAGAGGTCGGGGGGGCGGCTGGTGTGTGGTCCGGCCTGTGCGTGGTCGAGACTCCGCGGGGGGCCTGCCCGGCCCTGGACGCCGGCGAGAAACGTGCCCACCAACCGGCCGAAGTCCCCGCAGGCGGCGTGCCCCGCACGCACCGCCCCGACCGCTAGCGGCTGTGCGAGGCTCAGGCGGGCCGGGGCAGCGCTACCGCTTCGGGCGGAGCGACCCGTTCGACGACGATCACCCGCGCCCCGGGGATGCTTCCTTCGATCGCGGCGATGGCGCTGGCGACCGCGGCGGCGAAGCTGGGGGCTTCTCGGTCGAAGATGGCCTGCTGCGCCCCCGAGGAACTGGTCAACACCGCGTCGTCGCATCCGGCCTCGAACAGCGCGTCCGCGTCGGCGCTGTTCGGGCTGGTGAGGTCCGCGCCGTCGATGGTCACAGCGAACGGGTGGATCACGACGGCTGTTACCTCCCGTCGGGGCCGTGCTGGCACTTGTGGACCTGTTCGCGTATCCGCTCCCCCAAGATAACCGGATCACCAGGTGTCGACCACACGGTGACCGTGTGGTCCTCGGCGGGAAGCGCGCGACGCCCCATCGGTGGCCATGGTGGATCTCCTCGACGCTCCACCCGGCGGCCTCTGCTACCCCCCGGGCGGGTAGCTGTCGCGGGGCGGTCGGCCGAGGCCGGCGACGGCAGCGAGGACGCTGCGCAACTCAACGCCCGGCGTGGGAGCGAAGGAACGGCCCCCTGACGGGGGGCCGTCGGGCCAGCGGAGTTACCGCCGCGGCACTCCTGCACTACACCGGCTGCGGCCGAACAGCTCCTCGAGTCGTGCCCGCACCGGCTCGTGGTCGGCGTCGAGGAGGTGGGCGTTACCACCCCCACACGGCCTCGCCCATCCGCTCGGCGGCGTCGCGGCGCAGCTCGTCGACCACATGCTGGTACCGCCGGGTCACGCCGAGGTCGGTGTGGCCGAGCAGGGTCATCGCCACCGCCGGCGCCACCCCCTGCACCACGAGCAAGGTGGCGGCGGTGTGCCGGGCGTCGTGCAGCCGGCGGTAGGGCACCCCCGCCGCGCTCAACAGACGCGCCCAGGCATCCCGGTCCGCCTCCGGGCGCCCCGGGCTGTCGTCCGGGCCGGCGAACACCAGGTCCCAGGTGCCCTGCCACGGGCTGCCGAGGCTCTGACAACTTCGGGTCGGCGGTCGTCACCGCGTACGGCAAGCTGGCATGACCCACATGGAGAGCAGAGACGTGCAAGCTGCGCCGCCGGTGCCGATGGACCACGCCGCTCGCCTGCCGCGGCTGCGTGACAGCCTCGGGCGCGAAGGGCTGCCCGGGTTGATCGTCGCCGGCCTCACCAACATCCGCTACCTGACCGGCTTCACCGGCTCGGCGGGGCTCTTGTTCGTGCTCCGGGACAAGGCGCTCCTGCTCACCGACGGCCGCTACGCCACCCAGGCGGAGGAGCAGCTCGACGGGCTCGATGTCGACATCGAGATCGGGCTGTCCGCAGCCGAGCGCACCCGCCTCGGTCGCAGCATCGCCGAGGGTTCCCGGGTCGGCCGCCTCGGTCTCGAGGCCGCCCACGTCAGTTGGGCGGCACAGCAGGACTTCGCCCGGGAGTGGTTCCCGCTGGTGGACCTGGTCCCGACCGTGGGCCTCGTCGAGGCCCTCCGGGGGTTGAAGGACCCAGGGGAGATCGACCGCATCGCGCGTGCGGCCGAGGTTGCCGACGCAGCCCTTGCGGAGGCGCGGGCCCTGCTGGCCGAGGGACCGACCGAGGCGGAGCTCGCGCTCGCCCTCGACACCGCTATGCGCCGGCTCGGTGCGGACGGGCCGGCGTTCGACACGATCGTCGCCGCCGGGGCCAACGCGGCCGAACCCCACCACCGCCCGTCCCACCGGCCCATCGAGGAGGGCGAGCCTGTCGTGTTGGACTTCGGGGCCGCCGTCGACGGCTACCGGTCGGACATGACACGCACCGTCTGGATCGGGGACCTGGCCACCCCCGAGTTGCGCCGGGCCGTCGCAGTCGTGGCCGAGAGCCAGGCCGCCGGTGTTGCCGCCGTGGCCGACGGCGTGGCCGGCGCCGAGGTCGACGGGGCGTGCAGGGCGGTGATCGCCGCCGCCGGGTGGGGCGACCGGTTCGTGCACGGGACGGGGCACGGGGTGGGCCTCGACATCCACGAGGCCCCGTCTGTCGCCGCCACCTCCACGGATACACTGCACCGCGGCCACGTCGTCACCGTCGAGCCCGGCGTCTACCTCCCCGGCGTCGGAGGGGTGCGCATCGAGGACACGGTGGTCGTGACCGGAGCAGGTTGCCGACCACTCACCATGACCCCGAAGGATCTCTGATGCCCGCCGTCTCCACCAACGACTTGAAGAACGGGATGAGCCTCAACCTGCCCGAGGGCCTCTACTCCGTCGTCGAGTTCCAGCACGTGAAGCCGGGCAAGGGCGGGGCGTTCGTCCGCACCAAGCTCAAGAACCTCCGCACCGGAGCCGTCATCGAGCGTACCTACCGGGCCGATGAGAAGCTCGACCAGGCACTCATAGACAAGCGGGAGATGCAGTACCTGTACCCCGACGGGGACAGCTACGTGTTCATGGACACGACGGACTACGAGCAACTGAACGCCCCGCGTGCCGCCCTCCGCTCCGCCGCCGACTACCTGAAGGAGGGTGACTCCGCCATCCTCCAGATGTTCGGCGGGGAGATCGTCGGTGTCGAGCTCCCGGCCGCCGTCGAGTTGGAGGTGACCGAGACCGAGCCGGGCCTCCAGGGGGACCGGGTGTCGGGGGCGCGCAAGCCCGCCATGCTGGAGACGGGCCTGCAGGTGCAAGTGCCGCTGTTCGTGACCGTCGGCGACCGCGTGAAGGTCGATACCCGCAGCGGCGAGTACCTCACCCGCGCCGGGTCCTGACCGTGGCGGCCGTCGCCGGCGCCCGGCGTCAGGCCCGGGAGCGGGCCCTCGGCCTCCTCTACGAGGCCGAGGCCAAGGGCGAGGCGCCCACCACCGTCCTGGCATCACTGCCGGTCGACCCGGACCCCTACGCCACCGCCTTGGTGAAAGGCGTCGAGCGCCACGGCGACGAGATCGACCGGCTCATCGCCAGCCATGCCATCGGCTGGGCCCTCGAGCGCATGCCCGCCGTCGACCGCAGCCTCCTGCGACTCGCCACCTTCGAGCTGCTCGGCCGGCCCGACACGCCGACAGGGGTGGTGATCTCCGAGGCGGTGGAGCTGGCGAAGCAATACTCCACCGAGGAGTCGGGACGCTTCGTCAACGGCATCCTCGGCACACTCGCCGGCGTCGCCCGGCCTCCGGCGACGGGGTGAGGCCTGCTGTTCAGATCGGGTGGCTCTGGAGGTACTGCGCCACCGGTGCCCCAGCCAGCACGGTGAGCACCGAGCCGGCGGCCAGGAAGACGCCGTAGGGCATGGGCGTCTTGCGCTGCATCCGGCCCGTGCCGAGGAGGAAGGCGGCCACGACGATCCCGGCCAGGTTGGCCACCAGGAAGCCGATGAGGGCGTAGTCGGGACCCAGCCATCCGAGCACCAGGCCGATGGCGCCGGCGAGGCGCACGTCGCCGTAGCCCAGCCACCGGGGGTTCACCCGGTTGAGGACCCAGAACAGGCCGAAGGCGACTGCGGCGCACACCGCGCCGGCGGCAAGCCGTCCCCAGCGCCCGGTCGTAGCACTGTCCACCAGGAGCAGGCTCCCGCTCAGGACGGCGGTGACGTAGACGATGCGGCGGGGGAGCAGGTAGCGCTCCAGGTCGACGCAGGCGAGGGCGATGAGCCCGGCGACGAAGGCGTCGACCGCCGGCGTCGCCCAGGACCAGCCGAACCGCACGGCGACAGCCGTGAAGAGGGCTGCTGTGCCCGCTTCGACGATCGGGTAGCGAGCCGAGATGGGGGCCTGGCAGCGACGGCAACGTCCCCGCAGCACCATCCAGGAAACGACGGGGATGTTGTCGCGCGCCGCGATCGTCGCTCCGCACCCGGGGCACGCCGAGCGGGGACGGACCAGCGACTGCCCGAGCGGCACCCGGTGGACCACGACGTTGAGGAACGACCCGATGGACAGCCCCGCCAGGGCGGATGCGACGGCGAGTGCGACGGCTGCGGTCACGGAGGGCTCCGGCGTTGGGTGGTGGTCGACGACGTCAGTGGCGGGAGCCGGCGAAGTGCCTCGGTCGATGGTCCCCGAGGCCGGCGCCGGTGGGTGGCGTCACGAAGATGGGCGCGAGGAGGTCCTCGAGCGGCCGGTCGAAGCAGGCCTCGGCAGCGCTGTGGGCCATCTCCCACCCCTCGGGCTCGAACACCACCACCTCGGCATCGGTCGCTCCGGCGAGCTTCGCCGGCGACCGCACGCTCATGGGCCCGGCGCGAAGCGGTGTGCCGGGCGAGGAGGGCTCGAGCGCCGGCGCAGGGGCGGCGCCGGGTGTGGTCATCGCCAGCCGGGAACGGCGGCGCGGCCGGCTGGTCACGACCACGCCGGCTCCGAGCAGCAGTGCCGTCATCGCCATCTCCAACTCGAGGCCGGCGTTGGCACCGGTGTAGGGCAGGGACGTCGCGGCCAGCGCGCCGCTCGACGCCGTGGCCGTCGACGTGGCGGCCGTCGTCGCCGTGGCGGTGGTGGTCGTCGTCGTGGTCGTCGTCGACGAGCCGCTTCCCGAGCTCGAGCCGTTGCCCCCGGATCCAAACGGGTCGGGCGTGGTCGTCGGCGGCGTCGACGGCCGCTGCGGTGAGCCCGACTTGTGACCCGGCCGGGGGGTGCTCCAAGAGGCGAGGTGCTCCACGGTGAGCGCTACCGCCGGCGCGTCGTGTGCCCGGCCGGCGCCTGCCCGTCCTGTGGCGGTGACGAGCCAACTGCCGCGGGGGCCGCCGTGGTCCTCGGCGTACACGGCGAAGCGCTCGATGACGCGGGCGTCGGCGCGCACGGTCCCGAGCCGCCAGGTGAGGACCGTGAACGGCTGCAGGCGCCCGGCGTTGGGGTGGGCCTGGGTGGTGGGCACAGCAGTGGTGGGCACAGGAGCGGTGGGCACAGGAGCGGTGGGCACCGGTTGGGTGATGGACACCGTTTGGACGGTCGACGGCAGCGGGGGGGTCGGCGGCGGGATGGACGTCGAGGGGGTGGACGTCGAGGGGGTGGACGCCGGCGGGATGGACGCCGGCGGGATGGACGCCGGCGGGATGGCGGTCGCGGGGAGGAGGGTCGGGGCGGCCGGAGCGTCGAGCACCGGGACCTTGGGGCGCTGCGGCAGGGTCGGCAACGTGGCGTGGCTGACGACGGGCGCCTCGCAGCGGACTGCGGGCGGGCAGTGGCCGACCCCAACGCCGGCGGGCAGGTAGGCGCGCACGACCACGCCGGTCGTCGCCTGCCTCGGGTTGCCGGTGACGGCGACGGTCTCCACGCCGGCGCGGCGCGAGGTGCTCACGGCGAACGGAACGACGTGGGCGACGGCGCGGGCCGTGGCCACGCCTTGCAGCTCCGCCGCCTGGGGGCCGGCGGCGGCCACCGCCCTCGCGCCGACCGGGGCCTCCGCTTCGGAGACGGCGACGAACGACGACCACACCTCACCGGCCCGACCGGTGGGGTGGACCGTGAAGTCGAGGACCACACCCTCGTGGCCGGCCGGAAGGCCGGACCACACGAGCTCGGTGGCACCGCCGCCCTGGAGCACGATGTGGGGGGCGGGCACCGCCAGGACCCGGTCGCCGCTGCGCAGGGTGACGGAGTGGGGGACGTAGGCGACGCCGCCGGGCAGCTCGGCGCCCACGGCGAGCCGGCCGAGGGGCACCGTCGCCCCACGGTCACGGACGGTCACCGACACACGGGCGTCGCGGCCGAGGACAGACGGCCCGAGGGCGAGGTGGGCAGCCAGGGCGGTCAGCGACGGGGCCGGCTGGCCCCCGGCCAGCGCGGCCGTGCCGGTGAGGGCGGCGCCGGTGAGGGCGCAGGCCCCGCAGAGGCGGATGAGTTTGCGGCTGTGAGCGTGCATGGGCTCCTCCCGTCCGCATATCGGCAGCCCATCCCAGGACCTGAAGGCTCGCCTCGGGTACACTCCCGGCCGCCGTGAAGCCGGTCCCGTGAGGCCGGCACGGACAGGAGGACGGATGCCCGGCACCGAACGTGTTGCTGCGCCCCCGGACCGGGGCGTCTTCTTGCCCCGGACCACGGTGATGGAGCCCGCAGACCTGCAGCGGGCGGCGTGGCGGATGGCGCACGAGATCCTCGAGCGCAACCGCGGCACCGGCGGGCTCGTCGTGATCGGGCTGCAAAAGGGCGGGGTGTGGGTCGCGGAGCGCCTGGCCGGCATCGTGGCGGAGGTGGCCGGCGAGCCGGTGCCGTGCGGGACCCTCGACGTGACCCTCTACCGTGACGACATCGGCCTGCGACCCGTGCTCGCCGAGGCGGCCACAGAGATCCCCATCGACCTGGAGGGCCGGACGGTCGTTCTCGTCGACGACGTGCTGTACACGGGCCGGACGGTGCGCGCCGCTCTCAACGCGCTGGCGGACCACGGCCGGGCACGGGCGGTGCAGCTGGCTGTCGTGGTGGACCGCGGCCACCGGGAGCTCCCGATCCGCCCGGATTACGTGGGGAAAAACCTCCCGACTCGACGGGACGAGCTCGTGCACGTCAACGAGAGCGGGGTCGTCATAGGGGACATGGCCCCGTGACGGCGCACCTGTTGTCCATAACCGATCTGGGAGTCGACGGCATCGGCAAGGTCCTCCGCCTGGCCGACCGCTTCGTCGAGGTCAACGCCCGCCCGATCCCGAAGGTGCCCGCCCTGCGAGGCAAGACGGTGGCATCGCTGTTCTTCGAGGACTCGACGCGCACGCGCCTGTCGTTCGAGACCGCAGCCCGGCGGCTGTCGGCCGACGTGCTCACCTTCCCCGCAGGCAGCTCATCGCTCAGCAAGGGGGAGTCCCTCCGCGACACCGTCGAGACCGTCGAGGCCATGGGCGTGGACGCTCTCGTCGTGCGCCACAAGAGCTCCGGCGTGCCGTGGCAGGTCGCACGCTGGGCCCGGCGCGCCGCCGTGGTCAACGGGGGCGACGGTTGGCACGAGCACCCGACCCAGGCCCTCCTGGACTGCTACACGGTCAGGGCCGAACGCCGCGCCCGCAACCTCGGCGACGATCTCGGCGGGTTGCACGTCGGCATCGTCGGCGACATCCGCCACAGCCGGGTGGCCCGCTCCGACGTGCTTGCGTTCAAAGCGCTCGGCGCCCGAGTCACGCTCGCGGCACCGCCGACCCTCCTGCCCCCGTCGCTCGAGGGATGGGACGTCGAGGTGAGCCACGACCTCGACGGCCTGCTCGGCAAGCTCGACGTCGTATACCTCCTGCGGCTCCAGAGCGAGCGCACGACCGAGGCGCTCCTGCCGTCGCTGCGCGAGTACACCGCCACCTACGGCCTGACCGCCGAACGGGCCCAGCGCCTCGACCCCGACACCCTGGTGATGCACCCCGGGCCGGTCAACCGCGGCGTCGAGATCGCCTCCGACGTCGCCGACCGCTCCGTGATCACCCACCAGGTGGCCAACGGGGTGGCGGTGCGCATGGCGGTCCTGTTCGCGCTGCTGGGAATGGCCGATGGCTGAGACCCTCGTGCTGCGTGGGGGGCGGGTCGTCGACGCGACGGGCACGCGCCCGGCCGACGTGGCCGTGGCCGGCGGGATCGTCACCGCCGTCGGCGCCGACCTCGAGCCGCCCGCCGGTGCCACGGCCCTCGACGCCACCGGCTGCCTCGTCGCCCCCGGTCTGGTCGACCTGCACACCCACCTGCGGGAGCCGGGGGGGGAGGAGGCCGAGACGATCGAGACCGGCGCCCGCGCCGCCGCCCTCGGCGGGTACACGGCCGTCGTCGCCATGCCCAACACAGAGCCGGCGGTGGACAGCGCTGCAGTCGTCACCCAGGTCCAGGACCTCGGCCGGCGAGCCGCCGTCGAGGTCGCCGTCGCCGGCGCCATAACCGTCGGCCGGCAGGGCAAGCGGCTCACCCCGATGGCGGAGATGGCGGCGCTCGGCGTGCACCTCTTCACCGACGACGGTGCCGGCGTCCAAGACGCCCGTCTCATGCGCCGCGCCCTCGAGTACGCCTCGGGCCTCGGCGTCGTCCTCGCCCAGCACTGCGAGGACGAGGCCCTCGCCGCCGGTGGCCAGATGCACGAGGGGGCCTGGGCGAGCCGGCTCGGGATCCCCGGCCAGCCCGCCGAGGCGGAGGAGCTGATGGTGGCGCGCGACATCGCCCTCTGCCGCCTGACCGGTGCGCCCGTCCACTTCCTGCACCTGTCCACGGCCGGGTCGGTCGCGCTCGTGAGGGCCGCCAAGGCCGGCGGCCTGCCGGTCACGGCTGAGGCGGCACCCCACCACTTCACGCTCACCGACGAGTCGGTGGCCTCCTACGACCCGGTGTTCAAGGTGAACCCCCCGCTGCGGGGCGCCAGCGACGTCGAGGCCGTGCGGGCCGGGCTCGCCGACGGCACACTCGACGCCATCGCCACCGACCACGCGCCCCACCCGCCGGAGGCCAAGGAGCTGCCCTTCGACCAGGCACCTCCCGGGATGCTGGGCCTCGAGACGGCCCTCGCCCTCGCCCTCTCCGAGCTGGCGCTGCCGCTCGAGGCACTCCTGGCGCTGCTGTCGTGGCGGCCGGCGCGCATCGCCGGCCTGGCCGCCACCCAGGGCGGCCCGGTCGCGGCGGGGCGGCCGGCCAACCTCTGCGTGATCGACCCGGAGGCCCGCTGGGTGGTGGACCCCGCCCGCAGCGCGAGCCGCAGCCGCAACACGCCCTACGCCGGCCGGAAGCTCACGGGCCGCGTCCGTCACACGGTGGCCGCCGGCATCGCCGTCGTCGTCGACGGGGAGGCGCGGCGATGAGGCCGGAAGCGCTTCTCGTCCTGGCCGACGGGACCGAGCTCGAGGGTGAGGCGGTGGGCGTGTGGGGCGAGTCGCCGGCGACGGGGGAGGTGGTCTTCAACACCTCGCTGACCGGCTACCAGGAGATCCTCACCGACCCGTCGTACGTCGGGCAGGTGGTGTGCTTCACCTACCCGCACATCGGCAACTACGGCGTGACCGACGAGGATATGGAGAGCCGGGCGCCGGGTGCCGCCGGTGTCGTGCTCCGCGAGCTCACCCGCCGTCCGAGCAGCTGGCGGTCGACCGGGTCACTGCCCGACTTCCTCGCCGCCCGCAGCCTCCCCGGCATCGCTGGCGTCGACACCCGCCGCCTCACCCGCCACCTGCGGGAGCGGGGTGCGCTGCCGGCGGCGTTCGGTCCGGTGTCCCTGGGCGAGGACACCATCCGCGCCGCGGCCGCCACGGCCGCCGGCACCGATGGGCGCGACCTCGTGCGCCAGGTCACCACGAGCCAGCCGTACCGCTACGGCGACGGCCCCAGGCAGGTCGTCGCCTACGACTTCGGCATCAAGGCGACGATCCTGCGCCACCTGGCACGCGTCGCCACCGTCGAGGTCGTCCCGGCGACGACGCCCGCCGCCGACGTCATCGCCCGCCGGCCCGACGGGGTCTTCCTCTCCAACGGGCCCGGCGACCCCGCAGCGCTCGGCTGGGCGGTCGACACCGTCCGCCAGCTCCTCGGTGCCGTCCCCGTCTTCGGGATCTGCCTCGGCCACCAACTGCTCGGCACCGCCCTCGGCGGTCGGACGTTCAAGCTCGCCTTCGGCCACCACGGCGCCAACCACCCCGTGAAGCGCCTCGCGACCGGGCAGGTCGAGATCACCAGCCAGAACCACAACTACGCCGTGACCGACGTCGCCGGCGCTCAGGTCACCCACGTCAACCTGAACGACGGCGTCGTCGAGGGGCTCGCCACCCCGGCGCTGCGCGCCTTCAGCGTCCAGTACCACCCCGAGGCGGGGCCCGGGCCTCACGACGCCGGCTACCTCTTCGACGAGTTCGACGCGCTGATGGAGGGCGCCCGCTGATGCCGCGCCGCGACGACCTGCACGCCATCCTCGTGATCGGCTCTGGGCCGATCGTCATCGGCCAGGCCTGTGAGTTCGACTACTCGGGAACCCAGGCGTGCCGGGTGCTGCGCGCCGAGGGCTACCGGGTCGTGCTCGCCAACTCCAACCCGGCGACGATCATGACCGATCCCGAGTTCGCGGACCGCACCTACCTGGAGCCGCTCACCGCCGAGGTGCTCGAGGCGATCATCGCCCGGGAGCGCCCCGACGCCGTGCTTCCCACCCTCGGGGGCCAGACCGCGCTCAACCTGGCCATGGAGGCGCACGACAGCGGCGTCCTCGGACGCTACGGCGTCGAGATGATCGGTGCGGACGCCGAGGCCATCGCCACGGCCGAGAACCGTGACCGGTTCAAGGCGGCGATGGTGGAGATCGGCCTGGCCGTCCCCGAGTCGGGGTTCGCCTACAGCGTCGCCGAGGCGGTCAGCATCGGCGAGGAGATCGGCTACCCGATCATCGTGCGGCCCTCCTACATCCTCGGCGGGGCGGGAACCGGCGTCGCCTACGACGCCGGGGACCTCGAGCACATCGCCAAGGTCGGGATCGACGCCAGCCCCGTCGGCGAGATCCTCGTCGAGCGGTCCATCGCCGGCTGGAAGGAGTTCGAGCTCGAGGTCATGCGCGACCGCGCCGACAACTGCGTCGTCGTGTGCTCCATCGAGAACCTCGACCCGATGGGCGTCCACACCGGTGACTCGGTCACCGTCGCCCCCGCCCAGACGCTCTCCGACGTCGAGTACCAGCGGATGCGGGACGCCTCCTTCGCCTGCATCCGCCGCATCGGCGTCGAGACGGGCGGGTCCAACATCCAGTTCGCCGTCAACCCGGCCGACGGCGAGATGGTCGTCATCGAGATGAACCCGCGCGTCAGCCGCTCGAGCGCCCTCGCCTCCAAGGCGACGGGGTTCCCGATCGCCAAGATCGCCGCCCGCCTCGCCGTCGGCTACACCCTCGACGAGATCCGCAACGACATCACCGGCGAGACGCCGGCGAGCTTCGAGCCGACAATCGACTACGTCGTGGTCAAGGCGCCCCGGTGGGCGTTCGAGAAGTTCCCTGGCGTCCCCGACGTGCTCGGGACCCGCATGCAGTCGGTCGGGGAGGCCATGGCCATCGGCCGGACGTTCCCCGAGGCCATGCAGAAGGCGATGCGGTCGCTCGAGCGGGGGCGCCTCGGCCTCAACTGCGACGACGGCGAGTCGCTCACCGACACCTGGGACGACGACGAGCTCGTCCGGCGGGCGTCGGTGCCCACACCCGACCGGCCCTTCCACCTGGAGGCCGCCCTCCGGCGGGGGATCGGCGTCGAGCGGCTCCACGCCGCCACCGGCGTCGACCCGTGGTTCCTCGACCAGCTGCAGGACATCGTGGACGAGCGGGCTCGCCTGAGCGGCTTCCCCGGCTCCGGCGCCCTGTCGCGGGCCGACTGGCGGCGCGCGAAGCGCCTCGGCTTCGGCGACGCGCAGCTGGCGTGGCTGTGGTCGTGCCCCGAGGCCGACGTCCGCGCCGCCCGCCTCGCCGCCGGGGTGCGGGCGACGATGAAGACGGTGGACACCTGCGCCGCCGAGTTCGAGGCTGCCACGCCCTACCACTACTCGACCTACGAGGACACCGACGAGGTCGAGCCGGGCGGGCGGCCCCGGATCGTGATCCTCGGCTCGGGGCCCAACCGGATCGGCCAGGGCGTCGAGTTCGACTACTGCTGCGTGCAGGCGAGCTTCGCCCTACACGACGCCGGCTTCGACACGGTCATGGTCAACTGCAACCCCGAGACGGTGTCCACCGACTACGACACCAGCGACCGGCTGTACTTCGAGCCGGTGACCTTCGAGAACGTCAGCGACGTCTTGGAGGCGGAGTCGGCGGCCGGCGAGGTGGTCGGGGTGGTCGTCGGCCTCGGCGGCCAGACGCCGCTCAAGCTCGCCAACCAGCTGGACCGCCGGCTCGTGCTCGGCACGCCGCCGGACGCCATCGACCTCGCCGAGGACCGGGAACGCTGGAACGCCCTGTGCCGCCGCCTCGGCATCCCGCAGCCGGCGGGGGGCACGGCGACCACCACCGAGGAGGCCCTCGCCGTCGCCCACCGGGTCGGCTACCCCGCCCTGCTGCGCCCGAGCTACGTGCTCGGCGGCCGGGCGATGGAGATCGTCTACGACGACGACGCCCTGCGCGAAGCGATGAGGTCACTGGCGTCGCTCACCGCCGAGGGAGGGCTGCCCGCCTCCCGCCCCGTGCTGATCGACCGGTTCCTCGAGGACGCCGTGGAGGTCGACGTCGACGCCATCCGCGACAAGACGGGCGAGGTTCTCGTCGGCGGGGTGCTGGAGCACGTCGAGGAGGCGGGCGTCCACTCCGGCGACAGCGCCTGCGTCATCCCGCCCCCGACCCTCGAGCCGGCCGTCGTCGCCGAGATCGAGGGACACACCGCCGCCATCGCCGGCGCCCTCGGAGTGCTCGGGCCGCTCAACGTCCAGTACGCCGTGAAGCGCTACCCCGGCTCCGGCCCCGTCGTCCACGTCATCGAGGCCAACCCGAGGGCGAGCCGGACGGTGCCGTTCGTCGCCAAGGCGACCGGTGTGCCGCTGGCCAAGGTCGCGGCCCGTGTCACAGCCGGCGCCACCCTCGCCGGGCTGCGGGCCGAAGGTCTGCTCGTAGCCCCGAGCGCCGGCGGCCACGTGAGCGTGAAGGAGGCCGTCCTGCCCTTCGCCCGCTTCCCGGAGGCGGACGCGCTGATCGGCCCGGAGATGCGCTCCACCGGCGAGGTGATGGGCATCGACACCACCTTCGGCTGGGCGTTCGCCAAGTCCCAGGCGGCGGCCGGCATGACCCTGCCGACCGAGGGCTGCGTGTTCCTCACCCTCGCCGACCGCGACAAGGCGGCCGGAGTCGACGTCGCCCGCCGGTTCGCGCAGCTCGGGTTCCGCCTCGCGGCCACCGCCGGGACCGCCGCCCACCTCCGCGACAACGGCGTCCCCGTCGCCGTCGACGTGAGGAAGGTGGGGGCGGACGGAGTGTCGGAGGACGGGGTGGGGGAGGATGCCGTGGCCCTGCTGGCCTCGGGCGAGGTCGATCTCGTCGTCAACACGCCCGAGGGCCGGGGGCCGCGCGCCGACGGCGCCCACATCCGCAGGGCGGCCACCCGCCACCGGGTCGCCTGCATCACGACCCTCGCCGCCGCCAGGGCCGCCGCCGCCGGGATCGCCGACCGTGCCTCGCACGGCCTGGCCGTGCGCAGCCTGCAGGAGTACCACGCCGCCGACCAGCTGACCCTGCCCGGATGAGGGCGCTGCTCGTCCCGACCCGCCCCCGGCCCGACCTGCGCACCCGGGTGGGCCGTGTCAGCCTCGCCAACCCGGTGATGACGGCGTCGGGCACATCCGGCCATGGCACCGAGCTGGCCCCCTTCGTCGAGCTTGCCTCGCTCGGTGCCGTAGTGGTCAAGTCGCTCGCCGCCGACGCGTGGCCCGGCAACCCGGCACCCCGCCTGTTGCCGCTGCGGGCGGGCATGCTCAACAGCGTCGGGCTGCAGGGCCCGGGGGTGGCGGCCTGGGCGGCGGCGGACCTGCCCGCCTTGGAGGCCGCCGGCGCCACGGTGGTGGTGAGCGTGTGGGGGACGACCGCCGAGGCCTACCGCCGGGCCGGCGAGGCCGTCGCCGCTGTGCTCAGCCCCGCCGTTGTCGCCGTCGAGGCCAACGTCTCGTGCCCCAACGTGGAGGACCGCCACCGCATGTTCGCCCACTCGCCGGAGGGCACCGCCGCCGCCGTCGCCGCCGTGATCGCCGGCCTCGGCGCCGCCCGCCCCGTCTGGGCCAAGCTCAGCCCCAACGTGACCGACCTGACCCCCATTGCCGGGGCCGCCCTCGACGCCGGTGCCGAGGCCCTCACCCTCGTCAACACCCTCATGGGCCTCGCCCTCGACCCGGCGACCGGCCGTCCCCGCCTCGGGGCGGGCGGCGGGGGCCTGTCAGGGCCGGCACTGCACCCCGTGGCCGTGCGGGCGGTCCACGACATGCGGGCGGCGTTCCCGTCGGCTGCCATCGTCGGCGTCGGAGGGGTCAACACCGGCGAGGACGCCGCCGAGCTCATCGCCGCCGGCGCCGACGCCGTCCAGGTCGGCACGGCCACCTTCGCGGACCCCCGCGCCCCCGCCCGCGTGTTGCGGGAGCTGACCGCCTGGTGCGCCGCCCAGCACCTGTCCCGCCTGGACGACCTGAAAGGCCGCGCCCATGCCTGACCCCACCGCGTCCCCCGAGCCGGCCCGCACGGCCGGGGGGCTCCGCCCCCGCCTGGCGCTCGCCCTCGACGTCGACGACGCCGTGGCCGCCATGCGCCTCGCCCGGGAGCTGCGGCCCTGGTTCGGCGTGGCCAAGGTGGGCCTCGAGCTGTTCAGCGCGGCGGGGCCCGACGTCGTCGCCCAGCTCCTCGACGCCCGCTACCGGGTGTTCCTGGACCTGAAGATGGCTGACATCCCCACCACCGTCGGGAAGGCGGCGCGAGTGCTCGGAGCGCTGGGGGTGTCGTTCCTCACGGTGCACGCCTTCGGCGGGGCCGCCATGCTGCGCTCCGCCGTCGACGGCCTGCGGGAGGGCGCCGCCGGGGCGGGTCTCGAACCTGCCGGGGTGCTGGCCGTCACCATCCTCACGAGCGACGCCGGCGCGCCGCCCCACATCCTCGCCAGGCGCGTCGCTGTGGCGGTCGAAGCCCGCTGCGCCGGGTTCGTCTGCGCCGCCGCCGACGTGTCGGAAGCCAAGCAGCTGGCCCCCAACCTGCTGGCGGTCGTCCCCGGCATCCGCCCGGTGGGTGTCCCGAGCGACGACCAGTCGCGTTCGGCGACCCCGGCCGAGGCGCTGGCCGCCGGCGCCGACCTGCTCGTGATCGGCCGGGCCGTCACGGGCGCGCCCGACCGGCCGGCGGCGGCCGCCGCGCTGGTCGACGCTCTCGACGCCGCCGCCGCTCCCTGAGGGTGGCGGGCGCCGGGCCGCCCCTTCCGGGCCGCCGGCACTAAAGTCCCTCCCCATGCCGCTACCGCCCACGCTGTCCGACGAACAACGACAGGCTGCCCTCGAAAAGGCTGCGGCCGCCCGTCGTGCCCGGGCAGAGCTCAAGGAGAAGCTCAAGATGGGCTCCCTCACGCTCCGGGAGCTCCTGGAGGAGGGGGCCAAGGACGAGGTGGTGGGCAAGATGAAGGTCCTGGCCGTCCTCGAGTCGCTGCCCGGCCTCGGAAAGGTCAAGGCGCGGCGGCTCATGGACGACGTGGGGATCGCCGAGACCCGCCGCATCCAGGGCCTCGGGGACCAGCAGCGCAAGAAGCTGTTCGAGAAGCTCGGCTGACCGCGCCCCACCCGTGATCCTCGTCGTCCTCGGACCCGGGGGGGTGGGCAAGGGAACGGTCGTGGCGCGCCTGTTGCAGCTGGATGACCGGCTCTGGCTGTCGCGCTCGTGGACGACCCGGCCGCGGCGAGCGGGGGAAGCCCCTGACTCGTACGTGTTCGTCGAGCGGGAGGACTTTCTGCGTCACAGGGACGCAGGCGGCTTCCTCGAGTGGAACGAGTTCCCCGCCAACGGCCACCTCTACGGCACGCCACGCGTCGACGCGCCGACCGACCGTGACATCGTCTTCGAGATCGAGCCGCACGGCGCCCTCCAGGTGAGGGCCGTGTACCCCGAGGCGGTGATCGTGCTCGTCGTCGCCCCCTCCATCGAGGAGCAGGAGGCCCGCTTGCGAGCCCGCGGCGACGACGAGGCGAGCGCCCGCCACCGCTTGGAGCTCGGCCGGCGCGAGGAGCTCGCTGGCCGGGCGATCGCCGACCACGTCGTCGTCAACGACGACGTGGACCGGGCTGCCCGGGAGGTGCTCGGTATACTCCAAGTGCACCGCGCTCGGTCCTGAACGACCTCGTCCCTCCGCGGCGCCAAGGAGCACCCCCCGCATGGCCGACCGCCTGCCCACCATGATGGACCCGCCCGTCGAGTCACTGCTCGGGCGCGTCGACTCGAAGTTCACTCTCGTGACCCTCGCCGCCAAGCGGGGACGGCAGATCAACTCCTACTTCAACCAGCTCGGCGAGGGTCTCGGCACGGTCGTGCCCCCGCAGGTCGCCTCCGTCTCCCGCAAGCCGCTGTCGATCGCCTTGGAGGAGATCTCCGCCGCCAAGATCACCTACCACCGCCCGGCCGACGAGGAGACCGCCGGGGCCGGCGCCGGGGCAGAGCAGTAGGCATGCCCGGGCCGGCGCTCGCCGGTCGGCGCGTCGTGCTCGGGGTCTGCGGCGGCATCGCCGCCTACAAGGCCGTGGAGGTGTGCCGCCGGCTGGTCGACGCCGGCGCCCACGTGACCCCGGTGCTCACCCGGGGGGCGACGCACTTCGTCGGCCCCCTCACGTTCTCGGCGCTGGCGAGCGAGCCGGCGCAGCTCTCCCTCTGGGACGGGCCGGCGCCCATACCGCACACCCGCCTGGGCCGCCAGGCCGACCTGGTCGTCGTCGCCCCGGCCACCGCCCGGCTGATCGGGGCCTACGCCGCCGGGATGTCCTCCGACCTGCTCACCGCAGTGCTGCTCGCCACCCGCGCCCCGGTCCTGCTCTGCCCGGCCATGCACACCGAGATGTGGGAGCACCCGGCGGTGGTCGACAACGTCGCCCTGCTGCGCAGGCGGGGAGTGAACGTGCTCGAGCCGGTGGAGGGCCGCCTCGCCGGCGGCGACGTCGGAACAGGCCGGTTGGCCGACCCGGCGGACGTGGTGGCCGCCGCCACCGCTGCCATCAGCGCCCCGAGCGGATCCCTCGCCGGGCTGCGGGCCGTCGTCGCCGCCGGGGGGACCCGGGAGCCGGTCGACGCCGTGCGCTTCATCGGCAACCGCAGCTCGGGCAAGCAGGGCTACGCCGTCGCCGCCGAGCTGCTGCGGCGGGGCGCGGCGGTCACGCTCGTGACGACCGTGACGCTGGCACCCCCGCCCGGCGCGTCGGTCGTCACCGTCGAGACGGCCGCAGAGATGCAGGCAGCGGTGACGGAGGCCAGCGACGAAGCGGACCTGGTGGTGATGGCAGCGGCGGTCGCCGACTTCCGCCCCGACGAGGCAGCCGCCGGCAAGCTCGAGAAGTCCTCCGGCCCCCCGGCGCTGCGGCTCGTGCCGACCTCTGACATCCTCACGGGCCTCGGTGCCCGCCGCCGGGTGGGGCAGGTGCTGGTCGGCTTCGCCGCCGAGACGGCCGGCGGGGATCGCGAGCGCCTCGTCGCCCGCGCCGCGCGCAAGCTCGCCGCCAAGGGCGCCGACCTCGTCGTCGCCAACGACGTCGCCGCCCCCGGCGCCGGCTTCGCCCACGACACCAACGCCGTCGTCATCGTCGGGCGCGACGGCGTGGTCGCCGAGACCGGCGTGGTGGGCAAGGATGCGGTGGCCGCCGCCATCGTCGACGCCGCCGCCGACCTGCTGGGGCCACCGCCCGGCCCGCCCGCCCAACCGAGCCCCGAGGAGCACGCGTGAACCGCTGGAGCTTCACATCCGAGTCGGTGACCGAAGGACATCCCGACAAGATCGCCGACCAGATCTCCGACGCCGTCCTCGACGCCATCCTCGCCGAGGACGCCGACGCCCACGTCGCATGCGAGACCCTCCTCACCACCGGGCTGGTCGTCGTGGCCGGCGAGATCTCCACCACGGCGTACGTCGAGATCCCCCAACTCGTCCGCAGCGTCATCTGCGACATCGGCTACACCAGCTCCGACATGGGCTTCGACGGCCGCACATGCGGGGTGACCGTGAGCGTCGGCGCCCAGTCGGCTGACATCGCCCGGGGGGTGGAGCACGCCTACGAGGTCCGCATGGGGACCTCCGGGGAGCAGGACGCGCTCGACGCCCAGGGCGCCGGCGACCAGGGGATGATGTTCGGCTACGCCTGCGACGAGACCGATGACCTGATGCCGATGCCGATCTGGCTGGCGCACCGCCTCGCCCAACGGCTCGCCCAGGTCCGCAAGGACGGCACGCTCGGCTACCTGCGGCCCGACGGCAAGACCCAGGTCACCTTCGAGTACGAGGACGGCCGCCCCGTCCGCCTCCAGACGGTCCTCGTCTCCAGCCAGCACAGCCCGGCGGTCGACATCCCGACCCTCCTCGCGCCCGACATCGCCGACCACGTGATCAAGCCGGTGGTGTCGGCCGTGCTCGACGACCGCGACTACCGGGTGCTCGTGAACCCGACCGGCCGGTTCGAGAAGGGCGGCCCCCACGCCGACGCCGGCCTCACGGGCCGCAAGATCATCGTGGACACCTACGGGGGTGCCGCCCGCCACGGTGGGGGGGCGTTCTCGGGCAAGGACCCCACGAAGGTCGACCGCTCGGCGGCCTACGCCGCCCGCTGGGTCGCAAAGCACGTCGTGGCCTCCGGGGCGGCGCACCGCTGCGAGATCCAGGTGGCGTACGCCATCGGGGTGGCGAGGCCGGTGTCGATCATGGTGGAGACGTTCGGCTCCGCCGAGGTGGCGCCGGAGCGGATCCAGCGGGCCGTGCTCGAGGTGTTCGACCTGAGACCGGCGGCGATCATCCGGGACCTCGACCTGCGCCGGCCGATCTACCGGCGCACCGCCGCCTACGGCCACTTCGGCCGGGACGACAAGGAGTTCTCCTGGGAGCAGCTCACCCGCCTCGACGACTTCTCGGCCGCCGTCGGGGTCTCGTAGGGGCTTGCACCGGGTCCCGCTGGCACGGGTCCCGCTGGCAGGCGAGCGGGCCGTGTCCGTGCTGCCGGCCGTGGCGGGCGTCGACCGGCCCTTCGACTACCTCGTCGCCCCGGACCAGGACACCGCGGTCCGGGTCGGCACCCTCGTCCGGGTGGACCTGCACGGCCGGCGCGTAGGCGGCTGGGTCGTCGGGCCGGCTCCGTCGGCGGGCGGCCCGGAGGGCCTGCGGGAGCTGCGCCCGCTCGCCCGTGTGAGCGGCTGGGGCCCCGAGCCGGAGGTGGTCCGGCTGGCGGAGTGGGCAGCGTGGCGCTGGGCGGGCCGGCGCGGATCGTTCCTCCGCACCGCCAGCCCCGGCAACGTGGTGGCGGCGCTGCCACCTGCCGACCGCCGCCCGCCGGCGCCGCCCGCCGGGCCGCGCCACGTCCTCGACCTCGCCGGCGCCGCCCTGGCATCCTCCTCGCCGGTGGTCGTGCGCCTCCCCCCGGTGAGCGACCCGACGGCGCTCGTCGCCGCCGTGGCGCAGCGGGGCCCGACCCTGGTCGTCGTCCCGTCGGTGGCGCGCGCCGCCGTCCTCGCCGGGCGGCTGCGCCGGGCGGGTGCCGGCGTCGCGCTCGTGCCGCAGGAGTGGGGCCGGGCGCGTGCCGGCGCCGGGGTGGTCGTGGGCGCCCGGGCGGCGGCGTGGGCCCCCTGCCCCGGCCTGGCGGGCGTCGTCGTCCTCGACGCCCACGACGAGGGGCTCGTGCAGGACCAGGCGCCGACGTGGTGGGCGGCGCGGGTCGCCGCCGAACGGGCTCGGCGGGCCGGCGCGCCCTGCATCTGGGTCACGCCCTGCCCGCCGCTCGACCTCCTCGCCGCCGCCGGCCCACCGCTCACCCTGCCGGTCGACCGGGAGCGTGGCGGCTGGACGCCGATCGAGGTCGTGGACCGCAGCGCGGACGACCCGCGCCTCGGGCTGTGGTCGGAGCGCCTCGTGCGGGTGGCCCGCGAGGGGCGCCGGGTGGTGTGCGTGCTCAACCGCACCGGCCGGGCGCGGCTCCTCGCATGCGGCTCGTGCGCAGCGATCGCCCGTTGCGAATCTTGCGGAGCGGCCGTCTCGCAGCCGGCGTCCGGAGAGCTCCCGCCGTACCTCGCCTGTGCCCGCTGCGGCACGACCCGACCGCAGGTCTGCCTGGTGTGCCACTCGACCCGGATGCGGCGGCTCCGCCTCGGCGTCGAGCGAGCACGCGAGGAGCTCGAGGCACTGCTCGGCTCGCCCGTGGCGGAGGTCACGGCGACCACCGACAGCTCCGGGGAGCTCGGCGGTGGCGGGCCGCTCGTCGTGGTCGGGACCGAAGCCGTGCTGCACAGGGTCCCCGAGGCGGACGTCGTCGCCTTCGTCGACTTCGACCAGGAGCTGCTGGCGCCCCGGGTGCGGGCCGCCGAGGAAGCCCTTGCCCTCCTGGCCAGGGCTTCCCGCGTCCTCGGAGGCCGGCGGCCGGCCAGGCGGCTCCTCGTGCAGACGACCCTCCCCGACCACGAGGTGCTCCTCGCCGCCTCCCGGGGCGACGCCTCGCTGCTCAGCGCGATCGAGGACTCCACCCGTGCCGCGCTCCGCCTGCCGCCCCACAGCGCTCTCGCCGTCGTCTCCGGGGCGCAGGCGGCGCCCTACGCGGCGGCGATCGGGGAGGTGGCCGCCAGCCTGGGCGTGGAGCTGGCCCGCCCCGGCCCCGACCGGTGGGTGCTGCGCGCCCATACCGTCGAGCAGCTCTGCGACGCCCTGGCGTCGGTCCCCCGGCCGCCCGGCCGGCTCCGCGTCGAGGTCGACCCGGTCCGGTTCTGAGCGGCCGGCTCCGCGGCCCCCCGCCGGCTGCCATGCCATGCCGCCCCGTGCCCGACGAGATGGTGGAGGCGCTGGTGGAGGCGCTGGTGGAGACGCTGGTCCGGGCCTGGACGGCAGGGCGCAGCATCCATCGACCACTCAGGGTGGCCAGAGCAGGTGTCGCTTGGCCGGCGGCCGGCAAACGTTGGAAGGTTGTTGTCGCCCTACGACAACAACCTTCCAAACCTTCCCGGGGCCCCTCTCCGTCCGGGCACCCTGCGCGGTGGCGCCAACCTGCGGAACCCACCGCCGGCGGGCGGCTAGCAGTCGATCTCCACCCGGAGGCGACGGCGTTGACCTCCTTCGTGCCCCGGTCGGGGCGGCCGTCCGCCATGACGGCCTTCAGCTCCTCCCGCGGCCCGCCCGCCGGCTGCCATACCATGCCGCCCCGTGCCCGACGAGATGGTGCCGACCGCCCCCGACGAGACGCAGCCCGGCGCCGAGCTGCGACCGCTCGGTCCCCTGCTCTCACCGGCGTCGGTCGCCATCGTCGGAGCGTCCGAGCGGCGCGGCGACCTGGTCCGGACCGTGCAGCGGCACCCCGGGCTGCGCACCTGGCTCGTCAACCCCCGCCGTGCGGAGGTGCTTGGCCAGCGCACCCACCCGTCGGTCGCAGCCCTGCCAGAGGTGCCCGACGTGGCGATGGTGGTCGTGGGGGAGCGTGGCGTCGAAGCCGCCGTGGAGGAAGCCGTGGCCGCCGGCGCCGGGGCGCTCGTCGTGCCGGGCCTCGGCGCCGAGGCCGGCGACCGTGGCCCGTCGATCGCCCGGCGCGTGGCCGCCCTGGCCGGCGAGGTGCCCATGCTCGGCACCAACTGCATGGGTTACGCCCGCCCGGACGGCCCGTCGCTTTGGATGGGCACGCCGAGCGCGGCATTCGCGCCCGGCGGTGTCGGGGTCGTGAGCCAGTCCGGCTCGGTGGCCGAGGCGATGGTCGCAATCGGGCCGCGCGTCGGCTTCCGCGCGGTGGTGTCGTCGGGCGCCGAGCTCGGCCGGGACGCCGCCGACTTCGTAGCTGCCTTCGCCGGCGACGAGGAGACCCGCGCCGTCGGGCTGTTCCTGGAGGCGGTCCGCCGTCCCGCCGCCCTCGCCGCCGCCCTCCGGCGCTGCGCCGACGCCGGCAAGGCGGTGGTTTGCCTGAAGGTGGGGCGCTCGGAGCGTGCGGCCGCCGTCGCGATGACGCACACGGGGGCGATGGTCGGCTCGGCGGTGGCCTTCGACGCCTTCCTCCGCTCGCACGGCGCCATCGGCGTCGACGACGTCGGGGACCTGGTCGAGACGCTCGAGGTGCTCGGCCGCCGGCGCCGTCCGAGCGGGCGGCGACTGGGCGCCGTGTCGGAGTCTGGGGGCGAAGCGGGGCTGCTGGCCGACCACGCCGAGGCCGCCGGCCTGGAGCTGCCGGCGCTCCCAGAGACGACCGCCGAGGCGCTGCGAGCGGCCTTCCCCAACTACGTGGACCCCCACAACCCCCTGGACGCGTGGGCCGTGGATGACGTGGAGCGGGTGTTCCCCGGGTCGATGCGGCTGCTGCGCGACAGCGGGAGCTGCGACATCCTCGCCGCCGTCGTCGAGCTGACCCGCTTCCGCAGCCGGGCGGACCAGCAGTGGTGCGCCGTGGTCCTGCGGGCCCTCGCCGAGCTCACCGGAGGCACGGCCGGCGAGCCGGTCTTCCCGGCGGTCATCTCGGCAACGTCGGCCGATCCCGGCGACGAGCTGGTCGAGCTGGCCCGCGCCGCCGACATCGCGCTGCTGCGGGGCATGGGCCCGGCCACGCGGGCCCTGGCAGCCGCAGCCCGGTGGTCCGAGCAGCGGCGGTCACGGGCCGGCGGCGCCGCCCCGCCGGCCGGCGGGGCGGCGGTGGAGCTCACCGGCCTGCTCCGTCCCGGCGCGCTGCCGGAGTGGGAGTCGGCGACGATCCTCGGACGCTACGGGGTGCGCTTCGCACCCTACCGGCGGGCCGGCGGGCCGCACGAGGCCGCCCTGGCCGCCGCCGAGCTCGGCGGCACCGTCGTCGTCAAGGTGGACGGCCCGGCCCACAAGTCCGCCGCTGGCGGCGTCGTCCTCGGCCTCCACGAGCCTGAAGCGGTGAGTGCCGCCGCGGCCCGCCTCGGCGGGCGCGTGCTCGTCGCCAGGCAGGTCCCGCCCGGCCCGGAGGTCATCTGCGGGATGCTGCGCGACCCGCTCTACGGCCCCGTCGTCTCCGCCGGCGCCGGCGGCTGGCTCGCCGAGGCGCTCGGGGTGGCGGGCGCCCGCCTGGCGCCGTTGACGGCGGCGGACGCGGAGGATCTCGCCGGCGCCGTGCCCGGCCTGGCTCCGGCCGGGCCGGCCCACGACGGCGTCGCCGCGACGCTGCTCGCCCTGTCCCGCCTCGCCGTGGAGCACCCCGAGATCGTCTCCGTTGACGTGAACCCGCTCGTCGTGTCCGCCGGCGGGGTGACGGCCGTCGACGCCCTCGTGGTCGTCGCCCCGCCGCCGGCGACGACCTCACCCCCACCCACCGCCCCAGCCAAGCAAGGAGCCCACCCATGACCCTCGTCGACTACGAGCAGCGCGACGCCGCCGCCTGGATCACCCTCAACCGCCCCGAGAAGCTCAATGCCCTCTCCGCCGGTCTCGTCCAGGAGCTGAGGGGTGCCCTCCGGCGGGCCGAGGCCGACGACGGGGTGAAGGTCGTGGTCGTCGGGGGCGCAGGCCGGGCGTTCTCGGCCGGCTACGACCTGACCGAGGAGGCGGAGGGGGAGACGACGGGGGCCGACGCCTGGCACGAGACGCTGGCGAGGGACGTCACCGCCACGTTGGAGCTGTGGTCGTTGCCCAAGCCGACGATCGCCGCCGTGCGGGGCTTCTGCCTGGCCGGGGGGTGCGAGCTGGCCATGGCCTGCGACCTCATCGTCGCCGCCGACGACGCCCGCTTCGGGGAACCGGAGATCCGCTACGGCTCCGGGCCGGTCACGCTGCTGATGCCGTACGTGATAGGCCAGAAGAAGACCAACGAGCTCCTCTACACCGGTGACGTCGTCGACGCCACCACGGCCGAGCGGCTCGGCCTCGTCAACCGTGTCGTGACCGGCGACCGCCTCGACGAAGCCGCCGCCGAGCTCGCCCGACGGATCAGCCTGGCACCCCTGCCCGTCCTCCGGCTCACGAAGCTGGCGTTGACGCGCGCCTACG
>JAKAQB010000094.1 GCA_021811865.1 Actinomycetes bacterium
CCGGTCGGTGTCGTCGATCGCGACGAGGAGCGCCGAGATGACGGTGGTGACCTCGATCGCCACCCACAACAGCGCCAGGCCGTTCACGAGCGGCGCCACGGCCATGGACCAGGCGAAGAGGTTCAGCCCGGCGAAGAAACGCCGACAATAGCGAGCAGCCGTGTCGGCGTCGCCGGCGGGGCGAACGTAGCCCACCGCGAACACCGCCGTGGCGCCGTAGAGGAAGGCCACCGCCACCAGGAACACGACCGACAGCGCGTCGGCCCGCAGCCACCCGCCGGCCGCCGTCGTCGTGGCCGCTGGCACGAGCACCACCGCCAGGGCGAAGGTGAGCGCGCCGCTCGCCACGGTGAGGCCCCGACCCACCGCGACCGGCGCCCACCAGCAGGCGACGCTCACGGCGAGCGGGGCGATGAGGATGACGAGCAGGTCCCAGCCCATCGCTACCCTCGCAACCGGTCGAGCACGTCGGTCGACAGCGTCTGGGCTCGACCGTGGTGGACGCGCATGAGCAGCCCGAAGACGACCACCGCAACGAGCAGGTCGAAGAGGAACGCCAGCTCCACGATGAACGGCAGCCCGGCGGCCAGGACCAAGCTGGCCACCGACACCCCGTTCTCCAGCGAGAAGAAGCCCACGGCCTGGGAGAGCACGTCGGCCCGCAAGATGACGAGGAGGAAGGCCACCAGAACCACCGCGGCGGCGATCCCGAGGGTCGAAGCGGGCAGCGAGTGGGAGCGGACCGGCAGGCTTCCTACCACGAAGAAGCCGAACGCCGCGACGATGATGGCGATGAGCACCATCGTCGCCACGCCGAGGCGGTGGCTCGTGGCGAGGCCCACCTGCGTGCCCCGGAGCAGGCGCAGGACGATGCCGGGGACGACGAGGACCTTCAGCACGAACGACAAGCCGGCCAGCGCGTAGAGCTCGCCGACGTGCTGGGTGGCGGCCACGAAGACGGCGAGGCCGCTCACCGCCAGGGATTGGAAGGCATACAGGCGGATCTGGGAGCGCAAGAGCGGCGCTCTCAGCATGGCGAACTCGCTCAGCAGCACCACGACGGCGATGGCCTCGGCACCCCCGGAAAAAGCCGAGGGCACCGGTGGCGGCAGCGCGGCGAAGACGATGGCCACCTAGCCGCCGCCCAGGTAGAGGACGAGCACGGCCAGGACGGCGAGCAGGAAGGCCGCGGCCATGAACTCGGTGAGCTTGAACAGGCGGAGCTTGGAGAAGCTGTTGTCGATGACGGTGAAGATCGCGCCCATCCCGAGGGACTTGCCGATGAGGACCGGGATGGCGAGCAGCACCGGGCCGAGCGCCCGCGTCCCCGCCAGGCCCCACGGGGCGGCGAAGACGTTCACCAAGAGGACGTAGAGGATCAGCTGCTTCATCGCCGAGCCCCACTTCAAGAGGGCGAAGAGCGGCCCAGAGTGCTCGAGGGTGCGCGCCTCGTCGATCATCCCGAACTCGAGCGTGCTGGCATGGGTCTCGACCGGGATCCGTCCCGTGTCGCTCAGCACGACGAGGAAGAAGGCGAGGGCGGCGAGCAGGTGGGCCGGCCGAACGGCCTGGCTGAACGACGCCCGGGCCGCCGCCGCCTCGAAGTAGGGCAGGTCGGTCGTCGTGACGAGGGCGACGGTGAAGGTGACAAAGAGGATGGAGGGCTCGATGAGCGCCCCGAAGGTCATCGCCCGGCTGCTGCCGAGTTGCGCGTACGGCCCGCCGGTCTCTGCAGCCGCCACGGCAACGGAGAACCCCGCCAGTCCGAGGATGAACCCACCGCCCAGGATGTCGCCGGAATAGCCGAGAGGCAGCGGGAAGGTCGTCAGCACCGGGATGAGCAGGGGCACGACGAGGTAGCAGGTGAAGGCCAGCATGGGCCCAAGGACGAAGGCCCATCCGGCGTCCTCGGGGATGAGGGTCTCCTTGCGAAACAGCTTGGCGAGGTCGTAGTAGGGCTGGAGGATGCGCGGGCCGCGACGGCCCTGCAGGCGGGCCTCGAGGTGGGAGATCGCCCCGCTCACAAAGGGCGCGAAGACGAGGACCGTGAGAACTTGGAGGACCTGAATCCCTGCCGGCGCTAGGTCGACTGCGACCACCCAAACCTCCACGACACGACGATCCGTGCGTAGAGGCCATCAGCGCATGGGCGGTTCGAGCGCCCGAGCCAGGCCGCTCACCGGAGCCTCATCCGGTCGTACCACGATAGCCCCTGGTGGAGCCGACGGCGGTTTCTCCGGCGCCCGGACTCGGACGTCCGGGCCGGTAGGATCCGTCCAGGCGATGAGGCCCGCCTGAACCGCCGTCTTGGGCTGATGGCTTCTACCGATCCCCAGCGGTGGAGGCCGATGACCGAGACCCGTCGCCCATTCCAGTCAGGCCGCGGAGGCGGCGCCGAGGTGGTCCAGGTACCCCCCGATGAAGTCCGCGAGCGAGCGCGCCCCGCCGGGCTGCGTCCGACCGAACGGTCCCCGAGCATCCTGTTCGACGGTGCGGTCCCCTCGGCGGGTCCGACCCCCGAGCCCACCTGGTTCAAGGATCTCAACCTGGATCAGTTCGTCTCGGCCGTCACCAAGGGCCGCGAGGCTTACGACCTCGACCGCCACCTCCATGTGCTGGCCCCCGACGTGCGTACCGTTCGCCATCGCCAGGCCGTCCTCGCTGACCTCGAAGAAGAGGGGCTCTCGGTGGCGGTGCGAGCCTTCAGCGAGCAGATGCGCCGGGTCCGCGCCCTGCTCCGGAGCGCCGAGAAGGTTCGCCACCGCTACTTCGAGGAAGGCTGGCTGCTCGACGCCGCTGAGCTGTACTGCACGAGCGTCGTCGCTCTCGCCGACGACCTCGGTCGGCCGACGATCCGGTCGGCAGGTCTGCGCGGGGTCCACGACTACTTGACGGCCTACCGCCGTTCGGCATTCTTCGCCGGCCTTCGTGAGGGATCCGAGGACCTGCGGCGTCGACTGAGCGAGGTCTCCTACTCCATCACCGTGCGGGGCAGCCGTGTCAGGGTCGCGCGGTACGAGGACGAGTCGGACTACAGCGCCGAGGTCCTGGCGACCTTCGCCAAGTTCAGCCAGGGGTCGGCAAAGGACTACAGGGTGAGGCTCCCCGAGCGCGACGTGAACCATGTGCTTGGCCGGGTCCTCGACCTGGTCGCCCGGATGCACCCCGCGGTGTTCAGCGACCTCGACCGGTTCTGCGCCCGCTACGTTCCGTTCCTCGACCCCGTCGTCGAGCGCTTCGAGAACGAGGTCCAGTTCTACCTCGCCTACCTCGACTACATCGCCCCCCTGCGCTCCGCAGGGCTTCCCTTCTCCTTTCCCGAGGTGAGCGAGCTGCCCGACCACGTAGCCGCCGACGACGCCTTCGACCTCGTCCTTGGAGCCCAGAAGGTGGCAAGCGGAGAGGGCGTCGTTGTGAACGGGTTCGGGCTCCGCCGACCCGAGCGGCTCCTCGTCGTTACCGGCCCCAACCAGGGCGGCAAGACCACCTTCGCCCGACTCTTTGGCCAGCTCCACTACCTGGCGGGCATCGGGCTGTCGGTCCCCGCGAGGCGGGCCATGCTCGCGCTGCCCGACCGGATCTTCACCCACTTCGAACGGGCTGAGGACCTGGCCACGCTGCGAGGCAAGCTCGAGGACGAGGTCGAACGAGTCCACGACATCATGGCGCAGGCGACCTCTCGGAGCGTCGTCGTGATGAACGAGACGTTCGCGTCCACCACCCTTGAAGACGCTCTGTTCCTCGGGCAACGGATCATCGACCTGCTGACCGAGCGCGGCCTGCTCGGTGTGTATGTCACGTTCGTGGACGAGCTCGCCTCGCGAAACCAAGCCACCGTCAGCATGGTCGCCTCGGTCGACCCTGCCGAGCCGACGAGGCGCACGTTCGAGATCGTCCGCCGGCAGGCCGACGGCCTCGCCTACGCCGGCGCCATCGCCGCCAAGTACGGGCTCACCTACGAGGCGGTCAGAGAGAGGGTGGTCTCGTGAGGGCGCTCTTGATGCACCAGGACCGCGACCTGGACCTGGCGACCGAGCTGCCCGACCACGCCGACGACATCGTCTTCGACCTCGAGCTCGGGGCCGTGCTCGAAGCGATGGCGGCCGGCGACCGGCTGGTGTTCGGGGTTGCCAGGCGAGCCCTCCTGCTCGGCCTCGAGGACCCTGAGGCCATCGGATATCGCCAACGGGTCCTCGCCGACTGCCTGGAGCGGCCCGACGTCGTGCGGGGCATCTACCGGATGGCGGTCGACGCGGTGCAGGCCGAGCGAAAGGTCTGGGGATCCCTCTCCTCGTCGCCGGACTCGATCCTCCATCGTTCGACCCAGGTGATGGAGATCTTCGTAGGCGTCCTCCGGCAGCTGCGGAAGGTGGCTGACGAGAGCGGGGCGCGGTTTACCTCGCCCGGCTTCACGCGCTTCTTCGCGATGCTCGAAGACGAGCTCGACGATGCCTACTTCGAGACGGTCGAATCCCACCTTGGGGAGCTCAAGTTCAAGAAGGGAGTGCTCGTCAGCGCTCGAATCGGGAAGGGGAACACCGGGACCGGCTACGTGCTCCGGCGCCCCAAGCAGCGCCGGCTCGTTGCGCGGATCCCCGGCCGTGGGCGGTCGAGCCACAGCTTCGAGGTCGCCCCTCGTGACGAGGCCGGCATGCAGGCGCTCGGCGAACTTCGGGCGAGAGGCATCAACCTCGTCGCCAACGCGCTCGCGCAGTCCGTCGACCACGTCCGGGACTTCTTCACGCTGCTCGCCCACGAGCTCGCCTTCTACGTCGGCTGCCTCAACCTCTACGAACGAATCGCCGGGAAGGGAGAGCCTGTGTGCATGCCCGCCCCAGGGGTCCCCGGGAGCGGGACGCTGCACGCGACCGGGCTCTACGACGCAGCGCTCAGCCTGCACCTCACCGGTCGAGCCGTCGGGAACGAGCTCCGGGCGGACGGCAAGCGACTCGTGGTGATCACCGGGGCCAACCAGGGCGGCAAGTCGACGCTCATGCGAGCAATCGGACAGGCGCAGCTCATGATGCAGTCCGGAATGTTCGTTGCCGCCGAGACCTTCGGGGCCGAGGTCGTCCGAGGGGTCTTCACGCACTACAAGCGGGAGGAAGACCCGGGCATGGAGCACGGCAAGCTGGAGGAGGAGCTCAGCCGGATGCGAAGGGTCGTCGAGGAGATCACGCCCGGCTGCCTCCTCTTGTGCAACGAATCGTTCGCCTCCACGAACGAGCGCGAGGGATCGGAGATCGGCCGGCAAGTCCTTCGCGCGATGTCCGACGCGGGAGTGAAGGTGGTGCTCGTAACCCACCTATACGACCTCGCCCACGGCTTCTACGCCAGTGGATCGAGGACGAGCGCGTTCCTGAGGG
This sequence comes from Actinomycetes bacterium, assembly GCA_021811865.1. The sequence goes on from JAKAQB010000094.1 coordinate 5,367, forward strand.
CCGAGCGGCTCGACGACGGTCACCGGACGTACAAGCTCTACGAGGGCGAGCCGCTTTCGACCAGCTTTGGCGCCGACACCTATCGCGCCGTCTTTGGCCGCGACCGTCGTGCTGTTGTCGGAGACCGTGCGGCAGTACCCGGCACTGACTCACGAACGTCGCGTAGCCGTGGTTCGGCTCACCTTGGCGATGAGCGGCAGCGCCGCAACCTCGGTCGCGACGCAAAAGATCACGACAGCGCTCAGCGACACGTTGAACAGGGCGCCGATCACGATGCTCCCGACGAACCAGGCGATCCCGTAGACCCCGGTGAACAGGCCGAAGGCCGAGGCCCGGCGATCCACGGAGACCATGGGCGCCACGGCGGCCGGGATGATCGACTCATGGACGCCCATGCCGAGTCCCCACAGCGACACACCGACAAGTCCCGCCCAGAACCCGCCCAGGAACACGAGCGGCGCGAAGACGGCCGCCACCAGCGTCAGGGGTACGAGGATGGCGATCCCGGTTCGATCGAAGAGGCGACCGAAGATCAGCGAGCCGGCGCCGCTCACGGCCATGGCCACGGCGTAGAAGACCGGCACGAGGTCGGTGGCCACGAGCCGCGAACGCTCGAAGTGGTAAGCGATGAGCGGGAAGTCGGCGAAGCCGGCGGCGACGAGCGCAGCACCTGCGAGGTAGAGCCAGAAGACTGGCGGCAGGCCTTCTGGTGAGACAGGCGCCGACGCCGCTTCGAGGTCCCGCGGGCGGGGGTAGAGGGTGCGGGCGACGCAGACGAGACAAAGGGTGATGCCGCCAGGCACGGCCAAGGCGGCGAAGGCAATGGTGTAGTCGCCGTGCGTGAGCGCCAGGACAAGGGCGACGGCGAGGGGCCCGAACATGGCACCGAACTGGTCGAGCGCCTCGTGGACCCCGAATCCCCAGCCGAACCCCATTTCCCTGGCTGCATGGGAGAGCATGGCGTCTCGCGGAGGGTTGCGCGTCGCCTTGCCGATTCGCTCGAGGACAATCAACAGGGCGGCCACCGGCCAGCTCCCGGCGAGCGCCAGTAGGGGAACAACGGTCATCTGGAGCGCGTATCCGCCGATGGTGATGGGCCAGTGGCGCTCCGTACGATCTGCGGCCCGCCCGGACACCAGCCGTAGCCCGTAGCCGAGGAACTCCCCTAAGCCGGTCACCACGCTGATGACGAGCGCCCCGGCGCCGAGCGTCGCGAGGTATGGCCCGATGACGCTCCGTGACCCCTCGTAGGTGAAGTCGGCGAAGAAGCTCATCACGCCGACGAGCAAGACGAACCGAAGCGCGGGTGACATCCGGGAGAGAGCCCGGCGAGGTGACCTCACAGACCTTCTCCGAGGACCGGATGCGCGTCGACAACCGGTGCCGACCACTTGCCCCCCGCGAGTTCAAGTTTGTTCCAGGACCCCGTTCGCTGCGGGATCGAGTCCTGACCCCCAAGCGAGGGAACCAGCTGGCTGAGGACGGCGCGGTTCACGGCGTCGTGGGCCACGACAACAGCTGCCCTCGGGGCTGACAGCTTCGAGATCCAGGTGACGGCCGCGACGGCACGGGCGCCAACCCAAGTCGGCGGCTCCACGTCCGGTGCGTCGTCCACCGACCCGAACCTGGCGATGAGGTCCTCTGGCGCGCTTCCTGCCCACCGGCCGTAGTCGCGGTCGATCAGGCGATCATCGAGAAGCACGGTGAGCCCGCACGCGGCCGCGATCGGCTCCGCCGTCTCGTGCGCGCGGCGAAGAGGGCTGGAGAGGACGACACTCACGTCTCGGCTTTTGAGAGCCTTGGCGAGGGCGTTGGCCTCCTCCACCCCGACGGCATCGAGCGGAGGGTCGAGCCTTCCTCGAAGCTGGCCTGCTGCGTTCAGAGCCGTGCGGCCGTGCCGCACCAGGTAGACGACGGCCTGGGCGCCAGTCATAGCCCACCCGCGTCCAGAGCCGCGAGGTCGGCTCCGAGGCGAGCCAAGCGAGCCGCAAGTTCGTCGCCCTGCACTTGCTCGTGGCGGGTCGCGTCGTGCCACTGGCGCGCCCTGTCGGCGGCCTGGAGGATCGCCTCGATCGACAACTCGAGCTCCGACTGCATCGCTTTCTCCAACTCCAAGCGAGCGGACTCCAGCCGTTGGGTGAGGTCCCATCTGGCTCTTCCAGCGTGCTTGTCGAACTCACGGTGAAGTTCGTCACGGGCCCGGCGCAGCGCCGCTTGCCGTGCCCATCGGACAGGAAGAAGGCGGGAGACTCCGCGGGAAAGGGCCTCAGTCGTGGACCCGACGTGGATGAAGAGGAAGGAGAACCGGTCTCTTTGTTCTGCGATCGCTGGCACAGCGAGCGTCGGGAGCGGGACTTCGAAGAGATCCGTGGCAGCTTGGCGGGCGGCATCGAGCCGCGTTTGCACACGGGATCGGAAGGCGGTCGCAACCTCGCGCCACCCTGCATCGACTGCGGCGATCGCGCGAGGGCGGAAGTCCTCAAACGCGCTCTCTACGGCCGACCGGGTAGTCGCGCGCAATTCGTCGTCGAGACGGGAGCGCGGTGCGTGAGCCGCGGTCTCGGTGAGCGGGTCAAGGTGTCGAGCGGCCGCCGTCGAGGAGAAATCCGCCAGGCGTCGTCCGAAACCCTCGACAAGGACGCCGATGTCCCGAGCGAGCAACGCCCGGTCGTCATCGAGTCCCTTCCGTTGGCGCGTCGCTTCCTCATCGAAGCGATGGAGGAGCCGAGTTAGTTCGTCGGCCGTCAGCTGGCGGGCCGCTCGCTCGATCGTGACCGCCTCAGACAGAGAAGAGCCCAGTCGTGCAAGCTCGGTCTTGGCCCTGTTCGCCCGCGCCCCTTGCAGATCATCCGAGACGAACCGTGAGAGCTCTGCCACGAACTCGGGGAACTCTCTACCCGCCCCATCGCCTGGACCCCCGATCTCGTGCGCGCCGAGGGCACCGCGGGCGTCGACGGCGAAGAGGTGGACCTCGACCCCAAGAACGTCGCGGATGGTCTCTGCGACGAATCGGCGGACCTCGGCCAGCTCGTGGGCATGAAGATGGTCGGACTTGTTCAACACGAAGAAGGTGAGTGAGCGCCGCTCCCGCAAGACGTGGAGCAGGTCTCGTTCTTCGGCAGACAGCGGGGTGTCCGCGGACAGCACCACGACCACACCGTCGGAGTCGAAGAGCGCGGCCCGTCCCGCCTCCGTGCTGTGCTCGTAGAGCGAGGCAATGCCGGGCGTGTCCACCAGCACCACACCCGACCTGACCAGGCTCCACTCGCCGCGCACGACAACCCGCGCGACACCGAGCTTGTTGGCGGGATTGCTGGCCTCCGTCACGAAGGCGGTGATCTTCTCCCTCGCGATCGCCTCGGTACGGCCATCGAGGTACTCCACGGTGGCACCCGGATCTCCGAAGGCGAGCTCGGTGGCAATCGCCGTGAGGGGAAGGACGCCGGTCGGAACCACTGACTCCCCGACCATCGCGTTGATGAGCGTCGACTTGCCGCGGTTGAACTCGCCGACCACTGCGATGTGAAAACGGCCCGTTCTCAGTCGCTCGGCCAGCCGGTGGGCCTTCTCTCCCTCGGGCCGATCGCCGGCCAGGCGGGCCAGCTCCTCCGCCGTGGCACTCAGGTCGTCGAGCTCGCTCACCATCTGCTCCTCCAGCCGTCTTACGAACAGGAGTAGGAGCCATCAGCCCTGGTGAGGACGTCGCGGCGAGCTCCATCGCCGCGGACCAGGTTACTGCGACGCACGGGACCTCGGGAGCGGGTCGCCTTTAGCCCGGGAGAGCGCGGATTCTCATCTCAGATCCCCGGCGAAGCTGACCGATAGATTCCAACTTGGTGCCCAACCCACGGGCGCGTGTCACGCACAAGGGGCTCCTTGCCGTCGGCTTTTGGGGAGCCACGACCACGCTGCTTGCTCACGCGCTCTCGTTCGGATCACTGCCCGTAAGAGGAGTCCTGTAAGCAGCAGGATCCGCGGATGCGACTCAGCGACCGAGGGCTCTGCGACAATCGTCCCGTGCCGCCGAGGACCGCCCGCCCCTCCTCCGCCGGGGCCTTCGGCTGGAGTTTGCGACCCTCGGGTGGAACGTCGTCGGCATCGTGGTCCTCGCCTACGCAGCGATCGCCGCCCGCTCGGTGGCGCTCGCAGGCTTCGGGCTCGACAGCCTCATCGAGATCGGAGCATCAACCGTCGTGATCTGGGAACTCACTGGCACTGATGCGTCCCGGCAGCGGACCGCCATGCGCCTGATCGCGGTCGCCTTTGCTCTCCTGGCGGTGTACCTCCTCGTCCAGGGGACGGTCGTCCTGGTTACCGGGCATCACGCCGCCCACAGCGTCGTCGGGATCATATGGACGGGGGTTACCGCCGCAGCCATGTTCCTCCTCGCGTGGGGGAAGGCGACGACCGGGAAGGCGCTCGAGAACCCCGTCCTCCAGACGGAAGGAAGGGTGACGCTCGTGGATGGCATCCTCGCCTCGGCAGTGCTCGTCGGGCTCGTCTTGAACGCCACCCTCGGGTGGTGGTGGGCGGACCCGGCAGCCGGGTTCGTCCTCGTGTACTACGCCGGTCGGGAGTGTCTCGGCGCGCTGCACCACGAGGCACCGGTATGACGTCCGTCACTATCTACGGCGTGTGCGCCGTCAGCTTCATGATGGCCATGTACGCCTTTGAGCACCGGCACCGCCGGTTCATCCTTGCTTTCGCTCTCGGCTGTCTGCTGTCGAGCGCCTACGGCTTCCTTTCGGGAGCGTGGCCGTTCGGCGTCGTCGAGATCATTTGGTCAGGGATCGCCGTTCACCGTTTCTTCCGTGGCGAGCGTGCGCACAAATCGACCAAGAGCGCCGCCGGAGGTTGAGGACCGCATAGGTTGGCAACGTCATCAGCGCAAGTTTCGATTGTTGGTGAAAGTGATCGGTGCCGGTCACGACATTGAGCAGGCGGCCGCTATGGCGCCGCCATACGCAAGCTCGGCTACCAGCGGCTTCGCGCAATCAGAGGCGCGGATCCGCGACGGCTAACGATGTCACCTCCACCAAAAAGCCCAGCTCAGGAACCATCTCTGATGCGATGAAGGAGCGCCCCGCCGCTCTCGCGTGAGTCACGTCGGCTGCTGCGAGCCGAGGACCGCGCCGACTGCCTGGAGCTGCGATGCCTCGG
>JAKAQB010000095.1 GCA_021811865.1 Actinomycetes bacterium
GACCACGGCCAACTCTCATGTGGAACGGCCTGTCAATCCCCCTGAATAACTTGTCCTGCACTGGTCTCGGGTCGCGACGGACCAAGGGTCCGTCGCATGGCTGATCTCGAGCAGGCGGCGGGCCCCATGGTCAAAGTGGAGCGCCCGAGCAAAGCGAGGACGAACGACCTTGACCATGGGGTGACGGCTGCTACGTCACTTCCCGCGCAGTTCCGGTGGCGGTCGTGCTCCGGTGCTCGCCGGACGCGCCAGCCGATCGTGGATCGGGCCTCCGCCACTCTCATGTCCGCGGGTCGGAACCGCAATGTGTCTATCCGCAGGAAGTTGCCCCAAACTTGGAACGCTGCCGGCGTGGCCGGCGAGCAAAGAGTTGACGGGGATCTGGCCTGCGACGGCGGGTGGCTGGCACGTCCGGTGAACGCCGGGCACCTCGGGTGCCGATCGGCGAGGTGACCGGGGGGAGAAGCTCATCTCAGGCGGTCATCTCCGCGTAGACGAACCCGGCGAGCTCGCGGGCGATCGCGGCGACGACTTTGCTGCGCGAGTCCTTGCGCGCTCCGAGGCGCCGGAAGCGGCCACAGAGGCGGACCTGGGCCCGCCAGGAGCGCTCGATCGTGTCTGGCGGGAGGCCTTCTTGGCGCCGGGCGATGGTCACCCCGCGTGCGGGACCGTGCTGGTATGCCCAGGCGGACTCGACGAGCTGGGTGCGGACATGGACGTTGCCGGCATGGGTGATGTGGCCACGGCTGACCGACTCACCGGTCGAGTACTCGCTCGGCACGAGGCCGGAGAAGCCCATGAACGCTCCCGAGTGCGCGAATCTCCGGAAGTCACAGACTTCACAGACGATCGTGAGCGCACCGAGGTAGTCGATGCCCCGATAGGCGGCGAGGCGGTGGACCGGGCCGGCGAAGGGTTCTTTGTCGAAGTAGGGAGCGAGCTCGGCGGTGATCGCCGAAAGCGTCACGTCGCGCTCTGCGACCGCGGCGCGGTAGAAGGAGAAGGCGGTCCTGGTCGCCTGGTCGGCGAAGTGCCGTGACCTGATCCACTCCTCGTGCTTGGCGGTCCACGCCGTCGCGTCGCGGTAGATCTCGTTGTGGCGCAGGAGGAACGAGCCGAGGCGCTGGCGGGCTCGGCGCCGCTCCGCGACGACGACCTGACGGGCGCGGCAGAGGTCGCGGATCCCCTCCTCGGCGACGCTCGGCACGCGGATCGCGACGAGCTCGCCAGCGCGATGCATGCGTGCGAGGCGCCGCGAGTCGCGGCGATCGGTCTTCACCCGGTCGCCGGGTGCCTTTGGGATGAGCGAGGGGGCGACGACGTCGGTGCGCACGCCGATGGAGCTGAGCAAGCGGTACAGGTCGTAGCCGGTGGGCCCGGCCTCGTAGCAGGCGACGAGGTCTCGCGGACTCTCGAAGCGCGCGATCAGCCGGCGGATCGATACCTCGTCGTGCGCGATCCTCTCGGTGTCCGGTTCGACCTCATCCGGTCGCAGGATCGCGACGGCGATCGAGCTCTTCGCGACGTCGAGCCCGAGATGGACCCGCCCCTGATGGGTAATGTTCGTGTTCGGCACGGCTGGCTCCCCTCTGTATGTGGCTCCGTACATGCCAAAGCGTGGACGATCCACGTCTTTCTTGCTGACGGGAGCCGGCCGTTCCATTACAACTTGACTAGTCCTCCCCCGCACGGCTGGCCAGGCACCACGCCCGAGAATGAAGCTTGACTCCCGGCGCTCCTTCAAGGATGGATCCTGGGGCCGACTTACACCACGCAGCGGGACTCGATCAAGCCCGGGACCGCATTGCCCGCCCTGCGGCGGGAGCGCTGTACGCCGTTAGTGGTGAGGACTTTCACTGCACTGGCCTAGCCGGGCTGGTCCTGCTGAAGCGGCGCAACTCGACCAGCTCCTCTTCGGTCGGCGGCACCGTCTCGGTCAGGTTGTCGGCGACCACGAGAGGCCACCCCGTGGCGGCCCTGATGTCCTCAACCCTTACCCCGGGATGGTGGGCGCCAAGGACGAACTCGCCAAGCTCCTCGTTGTAGCAAAGGACGCCGAGGTCTGTGATGATCGTCTGGGGCCCCCCACCGGGTAGGCCGAGGCGACCTCGATCAGTGGCCGGGTGGCCGTGGCCGACCGACGTGACGAAATCGAGCCGATCGACGAGTGACCTCGGGTTGTGGCGAAGTGTAATGACGAGGCGGCGGCTTGAGGCCGCAATCTCTGGGGCGCCGCCGGCCCCGGGCAGGCGGACGGCGGGTCGTGCGTAGTCGCCGATGACCGTGGTGTTGATGTTGCCGCGCCGGTCCACCTGGGCCGCGCCTAGGAACCCGATGTCGACCCGGCCCGCCTGGAGCCAGTACGTGAAGATCTCGGGGACAGACACCACCGCGGTGGCGGTCTCTGCAAGGACGCCATCGCCGATCGACCGCGGTAAACGGTCGGGCTTGGCGCCGATGCAGCCGGACTCGTAAATAAGCACGATGTGCGGCGCGTGGGTTCGCCGAGCGAGATTGGCCGCGGTCGACGGCAATCCGATGCCTACGAAACAGACGCTTCGGTCGGCGAGCTCGCGTGCCGCCGAGACTGTCATGATTTCGTCACTGGTGTACTCGAGGTCAGCCACCGGCCTCACCGGCCAGCTCCGCGCCCAGTGAGCTCAGATAAGCCTCGTGGTTGGCCGTTCCCAGTACATGATTGCCAATCCAGGCAGCGAAGAGCTTACGGTCTCGGCTGACGCGCTCCCAGGCCGAGTAAAAGGCATTGTCGCGCTCGGAGTAGCCGAGCGCATATGAGGGGTGCGAGCCTCGTGGGACCACCGCCACGTACTCCACAGCCCATGAGGGCAGGACCACGGAGTTGAGGTGCGGACTGAACGAGTCGACGACCTCCTCGACTAGGACGATCGAGCGCCGCGATGCGAGCACAACTTCCTTCTGCACTCCAGTGATGCCCCAGAGGACGATGTTGCCTTCATGGTCGGCCTGCTGGGCACAGATGATGCCCACATCGGGGAGGAGAGCAGGCACCGCGGCCAGCGCTTCGCCGGTGAAGGGGCATGTCACCGAAGTGATGGTCGATGTGAGACCCACTAGGTCGGTGCCGGAGTAGCCGCGCAGGACGCCGAAGGGCAGGCCTGAGGCGCCGGCCTGGTAGCGCGCGGCCATGCCGGCGTGGCTGTGCTCCTCGATCGCTAGAGGACTGGGGTACCCGTTCTCCACCGCGTCGCGGAATCGGTGCAGGGATCCCGCGCCCGGGTTCCCGGCCCATGAGAACACCATCCTGCTCGCACATCCGGCCCCGATGAGTTGGTCGTAGACGATGTCGGGGGTCATCCGAACGAGCGTCAGGTTATGCAGGCCTTGACGGATGATCTCATGGCCGGCCGCGAAGGGGATGAGGTGAGTGAAGCCCTCGAGAGCGACCGTGTCGCCATCGTGGACTGCGTCCTTAATGGACTCGGCGAGGGTAACGAAGCGTGCCGCGGCAAGTCCTTCAGCTCGCGACGCCCGCGTCGATCGCGGCTCCGCAGACGAGGTCGGATCGGGGTGGAACACCTACCTTGTGCCGAGGAGTCCCAGGCGCCTTCCACAAATGGCACCTCGAGTCGACATCGATGTACGTATGTCGTACAACTGCACGGTCTACAAGCACTTCAGCATCCTAGCCCGTTAGGAAACTCAACGCCGGGAGACGACGGAGCGCCGGGCCGGCAGTGTCTGGATCGAGGTCGACCAGCGCTTCTGCCGACGAGCGACCGTATTGGGAAAGCGTTACGCAGCACGAGGGCTTGTGGACCGTCTCGCTCAGGGGGAGCCAAACCTGTCCCACAGGCCCCGCCGGAGCGGCCAGACCCCGTCCTCCCGCTGTTTGGCCCGAGGTGTTTGACTACCTCGGAACAGCACGCGTCCGGCCGTGGACCGACGAGAGACGAGGCGGTACGCAGTAGTCCAGTGCTTGCAGCAGGTCGTGGCGTCAAGGGCGCGAACTGCAGCAGGTGGAGAATCTCCTCGTTGGCCGGCTCTCCCTAGGGCGCTGTTGATTTAGTCGCCCTGTCGCGGGTGCTCGCGATTTCGGTCTCGATAGACGAGAATTGGCCCTATGCAGGGACGATCCCGCCCAGACCGCCAGATTCTCGACGCCGCTGCATTCTGCCGGGGCCTCGTCGAGGAGGCCACGGTGTACGCGTTTCTCGCCGACCACCGCGACGAGCTCTTCCGAGAGGAGGACTTCGCGGACCTGTTCCCCTCTGGCCGGGGCCGCCCCTCGATCCCGGCAGCCCTCGTCTGCTCGGTGATGGTGCTCCAGGCCTTGGAGGGATTGTCGGACCGCGACGCGATTCGCCAGTTGCGCACGCGCATCGACTGGAAAGTGGCCTGCGGGCTCGCCCTCGACGACCCCGGCTTCGACTTCACCGTCCTCACCTACTGGCGGACGCGCCTACGCAAGTCGTCTCGTCCCCAGCGCATCTTCGAGGCGGTGCGCGCCGTCGTCGAGGCGACCGGCGTGCTCGCCGGCAAGCACCGCCGAGTCCTCGACTCGAGCATCCTCGACGACGCCGTCGCCACCCAGGACACCGTGACCCAGCTCATCTCGGCGATGAGAAAGGTGCGCCGGGTGGTGCCGGAGGCGGCGCTCGTCCCGCTCGAGACCGCCACCGACGAGGGCGGCAAGCCGGTCATCGAGTGGTCGGACACCTCTGCCCGTAACGCCCTTGTCACCGGCCTTGTCCATGACGCCGAAGCCGTGCTCCACGCAGCCCAGCAGAGCCCGTCTGCCGAGATCGCCGCCGAGGCGATCGGGCTGTTGGCTCTCGTGGCTGGCCAGGACGTCGAGCCCGGCGAGAGCCCCGGCAGCTGGAAGATCGCGAAGAAGGTCGCAAAGGACCGGGTGATCTCGACCGTCGATGTCGAGGCCCGCCATGGGCACAAGTCGACCGCCGTGCGGACCGACGGCTTCAAAGCTCATCTCGCAGCCGAGCCCACCACCGGGATCGTCACCGCCGTCAGGGTCACTCCTGCCAACGCCCCCGACGGGCCGAGTGGTGTCGCACTGATGGAGGACGAGCCCGACGGCCTCGAGGTGCTCGCCGACTCCGCCTACGGATCGGGTACGACCCGTGCCGAGCTCCACGCGCACCGCCACCGCCTTGTCATCAAGCCGCTCCCGTCCCGTCCGGTCGTCCCGGGCGGCTTTGTCCGTGACGACTTCGCCGTCGACCACGACGCCCGCCGCGTCACCTGTCCGGCGGGCCACGTCGCGTCGCTCTCGAGAGCCGGCAGCGCGAAGTTCGCTCCGCACTGCGGGAGCTGTCCGATGAAGGCACGCTGCACGAAGGCGAGGGCGCGCACCTTCAGCGTCTCTCCACACGACCGGGAACTCGTCGCGGCACGGACCCACTGGCGCGACGAGGAGCTGCGCGCCGCATACCGCGAACACCGTCCGATGGCCGAGCGCGCCATCTCGTGGCTCGTCGCCAAGGGGAACCGCCGCCTTCGCTATCGGGGCGTCGAGGCGAACGAGGCCTGGGCGCACCGGCGCGTGGCGGCGTTGAACCTCCGCAAGCTCGTCGTGCTCGGGGTCACACGAGCGAACGGCAACTGGGTGCTCGCCGAGACGTAGTGGGCCCTCGGGAGATCCCAAGGAGGGGATGTCACCGCTGGCCAAAGGCCAAATCCAGCGCGACCGGATCTTCTCCCTCAACTCCGGCTCTTCGGTGCGGGCTTGTCCCGAGGACCCGACGAAACGCTACGGCCGGTGGGGTCGCGTGTGAAGGGGGTTGTTCAACAGCGCCCTAGGGTCTCGGGCGGAGAGGGCAGACGCGCCAGGGGGTGACGGGGTGACGCAGTACCTGATTTCCTCCAACGCCCACGCCATGGACCACATCGCCGACGAGGACATGCCCGCCGTGGCCAAGGCCGCCCACGCCGTGGTCGAGGAGGCTCTGCATGCCGGCGTGTACGTCCTCGCCGGCGGGCTCGAGGACGAGAGGGCGAGCATCGTGGGCACCGACGGGGCGGTCACCGAGGGCCCGTACCCCGACTTCGTCGGTGGACTTACGGTCGTCGAGGTGGGCTCACGCGCGGAGGCGCTCGAATGGGCCGCGAAGATCGCGGTCGCCTGCCGTTGCGCTCAAGAAGTGAGGGCGATCGGCCACGACCCCCAGCTCGACGCCATGCTCCGTGAGGCGCCCGAGGGTCGACGTCCCGGCGGCGTCTGATGGAACTCGACCGGCCGCGTCAGAGCCCGTTCTTGGGCATGCGGCCGATGACTGCTCTGAGCGGTGCGCGCCGACCGGGCGCTCGGTGCCACGTCTCTCGGGGTTGACCGAGCGGGCCCGGTGGGAGCTGTGACGATCGCACGGTGGCCGGCGCGCCGGATCTGGACGGCCCCGGCATCGTCGCCACGTAGAAAGGAACCGGGGATCGGACCGCGGCGGGGGCACCGGCCTGTGAACAGAGGAGCCATCCTTGGCGGTGCTCCGTGCCGCCGGCCCGACCTGGTCCTCCCCGGGCCAGGCGCCCTCGTCAGGCGTTCGATCACGCACCCGTCCACGTCGGCGACGGAGGGGAGGGTCCTTCCGACGCCTCTTCGCTCGCTTCGAGGAGCGGGCCGTCTCGCCTGGCGTCGGTGGCAGGGTTCGCTCCGAGGCTCCGGCGGCTGAGCGAGAAGGCGGTGACGGCGAGCACCGCCAGTCCGGCGCACAGACCCCACCCGACGTTGAAGCCGAGATGGTCGGCGACGACTCCGAAGGTGATCGGGCCGACCATCCCTCCGATGTAGGTTCCGACCTGGGCCACTCCCGTCGCCCGTCCGGGGTTCTCGGGGTACGCCCGCACGACGGCGAGGTTGAACAGACCGTTGTAGCCCCAGCCGCCGCCGTACGCGATGAGTACGGCCGGAACGAGCAGAACGACGTTCCCGAACGCCAGCATGCCGTAGCCGAGCGCGCCCACCGCGATCAAGACGGCAACCGTCTCGAGGTGGGCGTTGGCCGCCCGCCGGCCGCGCAGGCCCGTGCGGTCCGCTCGCCAGCCGAATCCCACCCGCGCCGACAGCCCGACGACGCTCCCGGCGGCCGACAGGACCCCCGCAAGCCCTGGGGCGACTCCGTCATGGACGGCTCCCGCCACCACAAAGGAGCCGAGGGAGTTCGCCGCCGCCACGCCGCACGCCATGGCGGCCGCCAGGAAGACGAGCAACCGGAGATCGAAGGTCCCCCCGGGCCCGCCCGCCTCGCGCCCCCTGCCCGAGACGCCGGCGTCGCCGGCCGCACGAGCCGGCACACCGGTGGCTGCGGGCGCAGGCATGAGCCGCCGGCCGCCGAAGACGAGGGCGGCCCCGACGACCAGTGCGAGGCCGGCGGCGGCGAGGTAGGCGGCGTGCCATCCCGCCGTGAGGGCGAGCGCGGGCACCGCGAGCCCCGACAGCAGGGTGGCGCTCGGAATGGCCGCCTGCTTGATGCCGAAGGCGAGGCCTTGCCGGTGCTCGTCGACCGCCCTCGCGAGGAGCAGGTTCACGGCCGGCTGCATCGCTCCATTCGAGACTCCGCCGGCGACGAGGAACGCGAGCAGGACGTACACGGAGTTGGCCATGAGACCGATTCCGAGCAGGGCGAACGCGGCAAGCCCGACGGCGACGAGCATGACCTTGAAGGGACCGACTCGCTCGGCCAGGCGCCCCGCCCGGACCGAGCTGAGCGCCGAGGCTGCGAAGTACGTCGCCACGGCGCCCCCGATGGCGGTCGTGCCGACGTGGAGCCCGACCTCGATCTGCACGGAGAGGGCCCCGGTGAGGAACACCGGGAGCACCCCGCTCGTGGCGAGGGCGACGGCCAGCGCCACGCTCGCCAGCTGTCGCCGCGAGCGGTCTGCGCTCGGGGCGGGAGGGTGCATCGGAGTGGTCGGGGTCATCTCATCTCACAGCAGGCTGGACGGCACCTGCATCATGTCGCACGGGCGAGGGGGTCCCACCGAGCCGGTCGTTGTCGACCTGGCCGAGCGTCAGACGGCCGGCGGCACACCGGGCCGGTTCGAACGCCCGGTGTGGCAGACGGGGCGCGGGCTCGGACGAGCCGCGGCAGCCCGGGCCCTCAGAGCTCGGCAGAGGCTCGGGGGGCGCTCTGCAGCCCCGGCTGGGAGGGGCAGGCGCCTACCTCATGGGCGCAGTCGAGGCGCCCAGCGCCTCGCGGCGGCTCGCAACCGACCGGGATCAGGCGCTCCGGCGAGCAGCTGCCGGGCGGGCGCCGGCTCGAGGAACGACCCATGACCCGGCCGCTACGCCTGTGCGCCGGTGTCCGGGGCGTCGGGCCGCCCCGGGGCCGCCGACTGTGACCGCTGTCTCTGGAGCTCGTCGACCCGCCACCAGGGGATGGTGGCGCCATCGGGCACCTCCACGCCGAGCTCGGCCGCCAAGGCACGGTTCTCGGCAGCCGCCATCTCGACCCGCCGGTCTTCCCTGACGGTCTCCCGCTCCAGCTGTCGGAACCACTGGAGGATCACGATCGCCATGCAGACCCCGGTCACCACCATCGACAGGATCCAGAACGTGTCGCCGCCGGTGTGGGTGTCGGCCAGGGTATTGATGGGCGCGAGCGGGCGCGGCAACCCGGCGATGGCGATGCCGAGGAACGCCTCGAAGGGCATGCCGAGGAAGAGGGACCCCGCCCGGGCCGGGTAGGACCACCGCCAACGAGCGGGATCGAGCCCGATCAGCGGTTGCCAGTAGAGGTAGCCGACGGCGAGGAACCACAGGTGGGTCGCGTCGTGGAACAGCGGGTGAACGACCGAGTACTGGTAGATCCCCGTCATGAAGTCGCCGTACATCGTTCCGTAGTAGAGGAACCAGACGACGACCGGGAACGTGATCGCGGCGACGACGGGACCGTGCAGCAACTTGACGATGCGCACCTGGTTGGTCCGGCTCCCCGCCTGGGTCGCCAATGTGACCGGCTTGCCGAGGGCGAGCAGCGGAGGGGCGACCATCATCAACAGGACGTGCTGGACGACGTGCATGGTGACGTTGACGGTGTCGTAGGCGGCCAGGCCCGAGCCGACGGCGATCCACACCACGAACATGCCGGCGACGAAGGCACCGGTGTTCCAGGCCGGCCAGGTTCTCCCCCGCCGAGCGAGGCGACGGACCCCGAGCAGATAGAGCCCGACAACGAGGAGCTCGACTGCCTCGGAGATCGCGGCGAGCGGACCGGTCTGGAGTCCGGTGAGAAGGACGTGCAGGCTGACCGCCGAGCGCGGCGCGTCGGCGAAGGCGAGAAGCGAGGCCGCCGTCACAGCCGTGCTCCCCGGCACCGGGTCAGCGGCGGTCGCCGGCCCGGAGGGCGCGGCCTTCCTGGGTTGCGCCCAGCGCGGAGGCGACGGGCGTGACGGGTTCGAGCGGTGCGGGAGTGGTCGGACAGGGGTATCGGCATGACCCTACAGTCGGGTCCTCTCCCGCGCATCTCGACCGGGCACCAGGTCCGAGCGACCGGGACCAGCACGAGCAGCGAGAAGCTCCGACCGACGCAGGCGGGAGGACGCAGGGACGATCCCGGCGCCGGCCAGCCGGACGGCGACCACCGCCGGGAGGATGCCCGCCGTGACGCCGAACCGGACGCGCCGAGGTTGCCGCCCGGCGCGTCGTTGCCCTCCTTCAGCCACCCGAAGCCGATCATCGAGGCATCGACACACCGGCGAGCGCGACCAGGCCGGCCACGTCGTCGGTGCCGACGAGCATGGCGCCGAGGACGATCACGATCGAGGCGCTGAGGGACCCCGTCCGCGGAACCGGTTGCGATGGCGTGCGAGTCGCGCCCGTAGCGGGCACGTCAAGGTGTCCGGGCGCCGCCAGACCGGAGAACGCCGCCACCGTGACCGAGAAGAAGCGTCACCGACTGCTCACCCACCCAACGAGCAGGGGACCGGCAACGCAGGTGGCGCCTGCGGGGAGCGAGAGGTCGTTCGGCAGCACGAGGGCCGCGATCGCCTGGCTGAGATGCAGGCTGACCGCCTCGACCCTCGAGCGCCCCAGCCCCGCGAGCGGCGGGGTCTGCCGGCAACCGGCCGCGACGCCCTGCCAGCCGCCGAGGGCGAGCAGCGGAGGCGACACCGGCTCCACTCGAAGCGCTGCGTTGACAGCACGGCCCAGCTCCGGGTAGACCGG